>WHTS01000024.1 GCA_009377585.1 Betaproteobacteria bacterium | reverse complement strand
GGGCGGGACGCGACTGAGTCGCGGACGGGGTGGTCCAGCTTTACTCGACTAACATTGCAACGAAGGAGCACGCCATGCCAACCCTCGAACACAACGGCGCTTCGATCTATTACGAAGAGTACGGCCAAGGGTTTCCGATCCTGACCTTTGCACCCGCGGGCCTTGCATCCGTCATCGCGGTGTGGGATCAGCCGATGGCGCCGATCAAGCCGCGCGCGGATTTCACCGGCTACCGCGTGATCGTGATGGATCAGCGCAATGCCACCGGCGGCCGCTCGCACGCACCCATCACGGCGAAAGACGGCTGGCACAGCTACGCCTCCGACCACATCGCGCTGCTCGATCACCTGAAAGTCGACAAGTGCCACCTGTTCGGCCAGTGCATCGGCGGCTCGTTCATCTTCAGTTTGCTCAAGGCGCAGCCGCAACGCATCGCATCGGCCGTCATCGCGCAGGCGATCGGGCGCGTCGGGCCGCTCAAGGCCGAGAAGTCGCCCCGCTTCGTCGCCTGGGCCAAGGACCTGAAGGACCATCCCGAGGCAACCGAGGCGGTGCTCGAACAGCTCTATCAGAACTTGTACGGGCCGGGCTTCGTCTACAGCGTCGATCGCGATTTCGTGAAGAGCGTGAAGACGCCTTGCTTCGTGCTCGCGGGCAACGACGAGGCGCACCCGCGGCCGATCTCCGACGAGATCGCGAAGCTGCTGCCGAACAACGAGTACATCACCGAATGGAAGGAAGGCGCGGCGCTCGCGGAAGCGAAGGTGCGGGTCAAGGACTTTCTGAAGAAACACACGCCAGCGTGATGGCGCGAAGGATGGATCGACGCACGCGGGCGCGCTTCGATGCGCTCGCCGCGCGCATGGCCGAGGCCTATGCGCGCGTGCCCGAGCAAGAGGGCATGGCTGCAATACTGCGCGCGGTGAAAGCCGAACGCGCGGGTCGGAGAGTCACGCCGAAATCGTCGACGATCTGCAGGCAGCGCTGGAGCAGCTCACCAAGATCGCGGCGCGACTGAAACTCGCTGCGTGAGCTCGGTAGGGCACACCACCCCGTCCGCGACCCAGTCGCGTCCAGCCCCTCCTCGATGAGGAGTGGAAAGCCTCTCTAGCCAGTTGCTTTATCCCGAGCCGGCCACACGGGCTGATGGTGACCGAGCGGCACGGTCGGCCGAGCCCACCGAGGCGGCGTCTCCGATAACTGCAGCACCGGCGAGAGATGCCGCAGTCGGCCGACCGGCGTGTCGCTCGTCATGGCCCAGCGTTCCAGCTCGGCGGGCGTGAATTCCTTTTGCACGTTCTTCAGATCGGCTTGCGGCGCCTCGCCGCGCGAGACGAGCCAGCGTCCGACTTGCGCGAGTGAGATGCGTACGAGCCAGCTGCCGCCTTCGTGCGCGCGGCGCGCAAGCGCGACCATCGCGCCGACCGCCATCAGATAGCCGGTGAGGTAGTCGATCGCCGACACCGGGTAGAACTGCGGGCCGGGCTCGGCGCCGGGGAAGAGCTCGCCCTGGCGGTGCGTGATTCCGCTCACCGTCTGGATCACGGTATCGAAGCCGCGGCGCGACGCCCACGGTCCGGCATGGCTGAAGGCGCAGAGCGAAACGCAGACGATACCGGGGCGCAGCTCGGCCAATGCTTCCGGCGAGAAGCCGCGATTGCCGAGCGCGCCCGGCCGATAGCCTTGCGAGAACACGTCGGTGCCGCGTACCAGCCCTTTCAGCGTCTCCACATCCTTCGCTTCGCGTAAATCGAGATGCGCGGAAAGCTTGCCGTGACCGGTGTCGTACTCCTGCCGACCCAGGCTCGGCAGATGCGCCCCCGTGATCTTCAGAACATCGGCGCCGTGCTCGGCCAGTGTACGGGCGCAGGTGGGGCCCGCGATCACGCGCGTGAGATCGAGCACGCGCACGCCCGACAGGGGACGATCGCCGGCAGGCAGCGGCTCGGGCGCGCTGTCACCGATCTTGATGATCTCCATCAGCGGCAGCGCGGCGACCGCGATGCCCTGCGGATGCTGCGCCCATTCCGCCATCGTGCGCACCATGCCGCCCGCACCCTTGGCGGCGATGATGGCCTCTTCCAGCTCCTGCGCGTCCCACTGCGCCACGGCCTTGCGCACCGCTTCACGATCTTCGGGCACACCGAGCACCTTCAGCGCCGCCTCGCGATGGTTGGGGAAATTGCAATGCAGATAGTTCCAGCGGCCGTTCTTCGCGGGGTACACGCCCATGATGGTGTGACGTCCGAAATCGACGGGCTGGCCTTCCATCACGAGATAATGGCCGCTGCGCAGTGACGCCGTCGCCTGGCGCGTGTCGATGGCGATTTTCTGGCGCCGTCCCGTGCGCATCTCCCACAGGTCGGACACCGCAAGACCCACCGCCGCGAGCGCGGCAGTGCCGGTTTCGGTGATCCGAAACGACGTCGGCAGTATCGGATCGTAGCTGCCTGCGATTTCGACCTCGCGCAGGCGCGCTTCCGGCCAGCCGGCGATCGGCAGAATGGTGCGTAGGGCTTCGTTCGTCATGCGCGTGCTCCTGTGGTCCAACAACTACTGCAACACCAACGTCGCTCCCGCGCAGGCGGGAGCCCAGGAACTTGGGTAATGCTGGATTCCCGCTTACTCGGAAATGACATTTCTCATACGCTTCGCCGGCTCTTTCGACACCGTGCTATCGCCGATGCGAGACGTCATTGCGTCATATCACACCGTCGGCGGCGAGCTGCCCGATCTCGCGCTTCGACATACCGAGCAGCTCCTCGTAGACGTACTCGTTGTCCTCGCCATAACAGGGCGCGCCGCGGTCCAGGCGCCCGCCGATGTAGGCCGGGCTCTCGCTCAGCTTGATCGGCACCTCGGCCACCGGCCAGTGGCCGATCTTGGTGCCGGTCACTTCGGTCAGCCACTCGAGCGCCTTCAACTGCGGACCGTTATCGCAGCGATCGCCTGCGGTTTGGCATACACCCGCCGGAACGCCGGCTTTCTGCAGGGCGAGCATCGCTGCATAGCGGTCCTGTCCGCGCGTCCACTCGCTGACCAGCGCATCGAGCGCGTCCTGATGGGCCAGCCGTCCGGGCAGATCGGCGAAACGCGAATCGTCGCGCCAACCGGGACGCTGCGCCACTTCGGCCAATGCGCGCCATTGCGCATCGGTGAAGCAGGCGATCGTGATCCAGCGGTCCTCGCCCGCGCAGGGATAGACGCCATGCGGTGCCGCCGGCTTGTAGGGCGAGCGGTTGCCGTAGCGCTTCCAGATGCGATCGTTCGCCGACCAGTCGAGAATCGCGGTGCCGTTGATGGCCAGGCCCACTTCCGTTTGCGAGGCATCGATCCACTGGCCCTCGCCGGTGCGGTTGCGATGCAAGAGCGCGCTCAGCATGGCCGTCGCGAAGCTGTACGCGCCCATCCAGTCGAGATACGAATAGCCCCAGCCCGCCGGCATTGCGGGCTCGGGCAATCCCGACATCTCGGACAGTCCCGCGAACGCATTCGCGATCGGGCCGACGGTGCGAAAGCGCCCGTAGGTGCCGTGCGCGCCCATGCCCGATTGCTGCACGTAGATGATGTCGGGCTTGATCGACTTGAGCACCTCGTAGCCCAGACCCCAGTTGTCGAGCACGCCCGGCGAGAAGCCCTCGGCCACGATGTCCGACATCGCGACCAGGCGCTTGGCGATCTCCAGCCCCTTGGGATGGCGCACGTTGAGCGAAATGCCGCGCTTGCCCGGATTCTTGTTGTTGAACTGTCCGCCCATGTCCGGGTCGCTCACGCCCTTGAGCGGCGCAGTCGCTCCTTCGCGCGCTTCGCGCCCGCCCACCGGCGCCATGGCGGCAAGGCGCGTGTCGGGATGGCTCTTCAGCTCCACCTTGATGCTTTCGGCGCCGAACGCGCTCAGGAAACGGGTGCCGCCGGCGGAAGCGAGAAACCAGGTGAAATCCAGTATGCGAATGTCGTGCAGCGCAAACGGCCTGCCGCGAGGCGACGGCGGCTCGTCGGCATGCACGCGCGCATTCGGCGCGACTGCCGGCAGCTCGCGCTTGGGTGCCTGCATGACTGCATCGCCGTCCTCGTTCAGCAACGGTGCGCGCCGGCCCACCGACCAGGTATTGGCGGTCGAGACCCACTTGCTGGTGGCGTAACGGAACTTGCGTCCGAGCTCGGGATGCTCGATGTCCGTGACGCTGTGACGCGCAAGCCAGTGCGGATCGATCGCATTCTCGTGCGGCTTGCGCAGCGGCGCCCACAACATGCCCGCTTCCTGCGCCTCGCGCCAGGGCAGGTTTTCGTGGATGAACGAGCGCGCGAATCGCTGCACCGCCTCCATGCCGTGGTCGCGTCCCTGGTTGACCGGCCCGGTGCCGGGAACGAAACGCCCACCGCGCGGGGCGACCGTCTCTCCGGGATCGAGACCTTCGGCCAGGCCGTAACGATCGAGCAGCTGCACGAGCTTCTGGCCGTCGTCGGGCCGGTTGCCGAGATTCGCCATGACCCAGCGCCCGTCCTTGGTGTGCGCGATGGTGGGGCTGGGCGAGACCGATTCGCGCGCATGCCGGCAGGTCTGGCGCAGCACCTCGGCTCGCCGCATGACCCACGTCATCAAATCCACCTCGGTGGATTTCGACACCGCCTCGTGGATCGCGCACGACACGTACTGGCCCTTGCCGGTGCGCAGCCGATAGAGCAGAGCAGCCAGGATCGCCATCGTCAGCTGCTCGCCGGCGATGTGATACGCATGCCACATCTGCGGCGCGATCGGCGGCAGGTCGTATTTTCCGTCCGGCGCCGGATCGTAGCCGCAATTCATCATCACCCCGCCGAGCGCCAGGTGGATGAGGTCGGATGCCTTGAAGTCCGCCCACGGACCCTCATCGCCGAAGGGCGAGACGCGAGCGACGATCAACGCGGGAAACTGCTCGCGCAAGGCGGAGGTGCTCAATCCCAACCGATCGAGCTCGCCACGCGGCGTGGATTCGAGCAGCACGTCGGCCGTGGCGACGAGCGAGCGCAGGCGTTCGCAATCGCGGGTTTCGCGCAAGTCCAGCACGATGGAGCGTTTGCCGCGGTTGTATTGCCAGAAGAAAAGCGAGCGCTCGGGATCCTCGCGGTCCTGGTAGAAGGGGCCGATCGCGCGCGTCGGATTGCCCCCGGGCGGCTCGACCTTCACCACATCGGCGCCGAGCCCGGCGAGCGCGAGCCCGCAGTATTCGGCCTGCTCGTCGGCAAGCTCGACCACGCGGATGCCGGCGAGCGTCGCATGGCCGCGACGGGAATCGTCGGAACCGGAACTCCCACCGAGCGCTGCCATGGTCTGCCTCCGTGCGCCGGTTAAACCGGCGAGTTGTTGTCAATCGCTGCGGCGCCGCGCGCCTTCGATCCCGCAGGATACGGGGCATCGCAAATGCTAACAAGCGATCGCCGCGTGGAAGAAAACAACACCACCCCGCCCGCGGTCGCGGGCACCCCTCCTCGTGAGAGGAGGGGAAGAAGCGAGACAACACCACCCCGCCCGCGGTCGCGGGCACGTGGCCCGATGCGATGCAGCGCATCGGGCGTTCGCCGGCTCGGATGTGCGCAGGCACATCCTTCGAAACCCCGGCTCACTCTCCTGAAAGGAGGGGAAAATCTCTCCCCTCCTTACCAGGGAGGGGTGGACGCGTGAGCGGACGGGGTGGTTCAAGGAAAAATATGCGCGACAGCGGCTGAACCAAGTTTCCCCTCCTTACCAAGGAGGGGTGGACGCGATAGCGGACGGGGTGGTTCGGCGAGCGCCATTGCCACAACCGCAGTTCCAAGGTTTTCGCAACGAAGAATCATGGTGAACGCATGCCGAAAGCAGCCAACAAGCTTTCCACCTATCACGCCAAGCGCGATTTCGCGCGTACCGGCGAGCCGAGCGGCGAGCGTGCGGTCGTGCCGTCCGAGCGGCTGCGTTTCGTCATTCAGAAGCACGCCGCCAGCCGCCTGCACTATGATCTGCGCCTGGAATGGGATGGCGTGTTCAAGTCCTGGGCGGTGACCCGAGGCCCGTCGCTCGATCCGCAGGACAAGCGCCTGGCGGTCGAAGTGGAAGATCACCCGCTGGACTATGGCGATTTCGAAGGCACCATTCCGCGCGGCCAGTACGGCGGCGGCACGGTCCAATTGTGGGACCGCGGTTATTGGGAGCCGGAAGGGAAGGTCGCGCCCGGAGAAGCGCTTGCCGGCGGCGAGTTGAAGTTCGCGCTCCGTGGTAAGCGGCTGCGCGGAAGCTGGGTGCTGGTGCGGATGCGGCACGATCGCACGGGCTCCAGGCGCAACAATTGGCTCCTCATCAAGCATCGCGACTGGTACGCGCGCAGCGAGACCGAGGCGGCTGCGCTGCTGGCGGAGGATCGGTCCGTGGCTTCCGGACGCACGATGGACGCGATCGCCGCCGGCAAGGGCAGGCGACCGAAGCCTTTCATGCGCGAAGGCACGAGCGCGGACGCAGACGCGGTCTGGCAGAGCAACGGAGAGGACGCAGCGCGCGAGTCGGCACGCAGCCACGGTGCACGATCTACGCGCATGCCATCGGCGAATAGGCCATCGGCGAATAGGCCCGCAGCGAAACGGCCCGCAGCGAAACGGGCCGCAGCGAAACAGGCCGCAGCGAAACAGGCCGCAGCGAAACGGGCGAGGGCAAGTACCGGAACCATAGCGATGCAGGCGCGTGGCGCCGCACGGATGACGACACGCGTGCGATCGTCCGCCGCCATGCAACCAGCGAGCGCGAAGCGCGCCGTAAAGCGCGCACGCAAACCACGTGGCGCAGCGAACGCCGGCACGAACAAGCGCGCGGCGAACGCGGCGGTCAAGCCGGTCGTCATGGGCGTGCAACTGTCGAATGCCGACAAAGCGCTGTGGCCCGAAGAGGATGGCGCGCAGTCGATCACCAAGCTCGATCTCGCGCGCTATTTCGAGCAGGTCGGCGACTGGCTCATCGCACATATCAAGGGCCGTCCGTGCTCGATCGTCCGGGCACCCGGCGGCTACAAAGGCGAGCACTTCTTCCAGCGCCATGCCATGCCGGGCACATCGGCGCTGCTCAGCACGGTGAAAGTGACCGGCATCGAGAAGCCCTATCTGCAGGTAGATCGCATCGAGGGGCTGGCCGCGCTCGCGCAGATCGCCGCGCTCGAATTGCATCCCTGGAATTGCCAGCCGGGCGATCCCGAAACTCCGGGTCGCCTGATATTCGATCTCGACCCAGGGCCCGAGGTGGCATTCAAAGCGGTCGTCGCTGCGGCACGGGAGATCCGCGAACGCCTGCAGCACCTCGGGCTCGAGTGCTTCTGCAAGACCACCGGCGGCAAGGGCCTGCACGTCGTCACGCCGCTGGAGCGAGCGCGCAAAGGCGGGCCGGGCTGGAAGCAAGCGAAGGCGTTTGCCAACGAGGTCTGTATCCGCATGGCTGCCGACAGCCCGCAGCGTTATCTCGTCAACATGGCCAAGCGCCTGCGCACCGGGCGCATCTACCTCGACTATTTGCGCAACGATCGCATGGCCACCGCGGTCGCACCGCTATCGCCGCGCGCACGCGCACATGCGCCGGTATCGATGCCGCTCACCTGGTCGCAAGTAAAGGCCGATCTGGAGCCCGCGCGCTATACGCTTGCGACCGTGCCCGCGCTGATGCGCAAGAGTAGCGCATGGGCGGATTACTGCGAGGCGGAGCGATCGTTGCGCGCGGCGATCGAACGATTGGGCAAGTCGCGCGCCACAGCCTGAAGCTGCGTGGCACGAGCACGCGGTTCGTGCGCTGGCGGCCGGACAAGTCGCCGCGGCAAGGCACCTTCGTGCAGATCGCTCCGGTGCGCTCAAGTTCCGGACGATTCCGTCGATAACGCAGGTTTGCCGACAGGCGCCACACGGTGGTGGTGCGGCCGCGGCGGATGGTTCGGGATCGACGAACGGTGTCGGGCTCGGTGGACGGTGGCGGGCGCCACCGGTATGTCGAGCCCGACGGATGGTGTCGAAAATCCGTCCGTCGAATTGTCGAGCCGACTCGAGTCGTTTCGGGCGTGGCGAACGGCCGAAAACATGTCATCATTGCGGTGCCGTGCGCGTGCCATCATGCGTGCGCGGCGCATCGGGGGGCGCAAGTCGCGTGCGTGCTGCGGTCGTTGCAATGACGAGCGAGAGAGTAAACATCAAAACCGGCCTGTCCATTGCCGCTGCGGGGATCGTCGATGTCGGATAGCAACCGCGTCGCGTGGACCGAGGGCCTGTTCCTGCGGCCGCAACATTTCCAGCAATCCGAACGCTTCCTGGAAAAGCTGCTGCGCGATACGACCAGCCATCTGCTGGCGTATGCGTACGGCTTCACCCAGCTCGCCATCGACCAGGAGCTCGCCAAGCTCGGCAAGCTGGGACTGTCGGCTGCAAGCGGAATACTGCCCGACGGCACGCCGTTCGATATCCCGCGCGATTGCGATATTCCGACTCCGCTCGATGTCCCGGACGGCGCGAAGGATGCGCTGGTCGTGTTGGCCGTGCCGGTCCACCGGCCGGGCATGGGCGCGCTGGGGCTCGAGCGTACGCCCTCGAATGCGCTGGTGCGCTATTTCACCGCGGACTTCGAAGCGCGCGATGCCATCGCGGAGCTCGACAGCACGGCCGAGCTCAAGGTCGGGCGTCTGAATCTTTCGCTGCGCCTGGAGCAGGATCTGTCGGGCGCCTATGCCAGCCTGGGCGTGGCGCGGGTGGTGGAGAAACGCCCCGACGGGCGCGTGCTGCTGGACGAGGAATACTATCCGCCGGTGCTCGATTGCCGTGCCGCGCCGAAGCTGTTCGACTGCGTGAAGGAAGTGTACGGGCTGCTGCGCCATCGCGTGCAGGCGCTGTCGGAGCGCATCGCGCGCCCGGGAACGCAAGGCGTTGCCGAGTTCGCCGACTTCCTTCTGTTGCAGTTGTGCAACCGCATGCAGCCTGTGCTCGAACATCTGTGCAACCGCGCGCCGCTGCATCCCGAAGAGTTCTATCGCCCGCTGGTCGCTCTGGCCGGCGAGCTCGCGACTTTCGCCCGTAAGGACAAGCGCGCGCCGGAGTTCGAACCGTATCGGCAAGCGGCATTGTGGGAGACGTTTCGGCCGGTGATGGAGGAAGTGCGCGCCGGATTGACCGCGATCCTGGAAGCATCGGCGCTGGCGATTCCGCTCGAAGATGTCTCGCAAGGCTACTTCGTCGGCCGGGTGCAGGACGTGGAACTGCTGCGCAACGCCGTATTCGTGCTCGCAGTGAACGCGCAAGTGCCGCCGGAAATGCTGCGCGCGCGCTTTCCGCGCGAGGCGCAGATCGGCTCGCGCGAACGCATCCGCCCGCTGGTCGAATCGCAGCTTCCCGGCATCCCGCTGCGCCCGCTGCCGGTGGCGCCGCGGCAGATTCCGTATCACGCCGGCTACACCTACTTCGAGCTCGACAAGACGCGCCGGCTGAGCGATCCGGTGGATTACTGGAAGGACCTGGAAGCGTCGAGGATGCTCGTGATGCACGTGGCCGGCGACTTTCCCGAGCTCAAGGTGCAGCTGTGGGCGATCCGCGGCGGCGCGTGATGGGCAAGATGCGACCTTCGATTGTTACGTGGTGGATGATGGGTCGCTCCCCTCTCCTCCTGGGAGAGGGGCTGGGGGATGAGGCCGGGAATTCGCGGACCATGGTCCGCGCCGGCCGAACGGCATCGGCCTGCATGCCGATGCGCGCCCTGCAAGGGAGGGAAGTCGTGAGCACGACGCATGTCCCTCACCCTCGATCCCTCTCCCGAAGGGAGAGGGAAGACAAGCATATGGGCGCTGACAAGCGGGGCGCGCAGTGACCGAGGCCAGCCTGCCGAACGAAGATTCGGACGCGACCATCATCGCGAAACCGCAAGGGCGCAAGGTCTTCCAGCGCTCCGCGCTGCAGACCGAGGCCACCGTCGAGGCGGCCGAATCGCACACCATGGATCTCGCCGCGCTGGCGGGCATCAATGCGCTGGTGGCGGCCGCGAACCCGATCCTTTCGCTCGTCCCGCAGCTGCGCTCGTCGGTGTCCTATTCCGACGTGAACGGCTTGCGCGAATTGTTGCTGCGACAGGTGAGCGAGTTCGAAAAATCCGCGCGCGCGCACGCGTTGCCGGAGGAGCACATCCAGGCCGCGAAGTACGCGCTGTGCACGCTGGTCGACGAATCGATCTCGCTCACGCCCTGGGGGCATACCGGGCAATGGGCGCGCATGAGCCTGCTGGTCACGCTCTATCGCGAGACCTGGGGTGGCGAGAAGTTCTTCCTGCTGCTCGGCAAGATGGCCGAGGATCCCGCGAGGCACCTCGCGCTGCTGGAACTGATGTACGTGTGCCTCGCGCTCGGGTTCGAGGGCCGCTATCGCGTCGCCGACAACGGCAGAGCGCAGCTCGAGGAAGTGCGCGAGCGGCTCTACAACATGATCCGGCGTAGCCGCGGGGGTGCGGAGAGCGCGCTGTCGGTGCATTGGAAAGGGCTGCAGACGAGCATCGGGCGCACCGTCCGGTTCCTGCCGCTGTGGGTATCGGCTGCGGTAGCCGCACTGGTGCTGGCGGGCGTGTTCTTCTGGTTGAGCCTGAGCATCAACCAGCGCTCCGACGCGGCGTTCTCGGCCTTGGCCGCATTGAAGGCGCCGGCGCCGCCCGCGCCGCAGGTCACGGTGGTGCCGAAGCCGGTGCCGCCGCGGCTGAGCCGCTTCCTCGCCGAGGAGATCAAGCAGGGCCTGGTGGAAGTGATCGAAACGGAAACGACCAGCCTCGTGCGCATCCGCGGCGACGGCCTGTTCGATTCCGGCGCCGCCTCGGTCGAGCCCAAGGCCGAGGGGCTGCTGCGCCGGATCAGCCAGGCGCTCAACGAAGTTCCGGGGCAGGTGGTCATCACCGGGCACACCGACAGCCAGCCGATCCACTCTGTCCGCTTCCCGTCGAACTGGCACTTGTCGCAGGAGCGCGCCACCTCGGTGCTGCAGCTGATGAACAAGACGGTAACCGATCCCGGCCGCATGAAGGCGGAGGGCCGAGCCGATTCCGAGCCCATCGCTCCCAACGACACGCCGGCCAACCGCGCGCTCAACCGGCGGGTGGAGATCATTCTCAAAGTGGCCGAACAATGAGGCGTTCATTCTTTGCGACTCGCAGCAGGGCTGCAGGTTCGGCGCGCAGCAGGGCTGCAGTTGCGGTCTGCAGCAGGGCTGCAGTTGCGGTCTGCAGCAGGGCTGCAGTTGCGGCTCGCAGCAGGGCTGCAGTTGCGGCTCGCAGCAGGGCTGCAGTTGCGGCTCGCAGCGCCTGCGACCCCGGTCGGGGCAGTCCTTGTGATAGATCCGGGCGCAGGGCTGCGCGCCCCGGTAGTGGCATTCCATGCGCAAGCTGATCAAGAATCGGTGGTTCCTCGGCACCCTCATGGTGCTGGCGATCGCGCTGGTGGTGTGGTTCATCGGGCCGGCGATCGCGATCTTCGATGCGCGCCCGCTGGAACGCGCCAGCGTGCGCTTGATCGTCATCATCGCCGTGGCCGGCGTCTGGCTCGGCATCGAGCTCGGGCGCCTGCTGGCGGCGCGGCAAGCGAACAGGAAACTGCTCGACGGCATTGCGGGCGGCGGAGATGCGCCCGATCCATCGGCCGCGAAGTCCGCCGAAGAGGTGGCGTTGCTGCGCAGCCGCTTCGAGCAGGCCGCCGTCACCTTGAAGAAAGCGAAGTTCACCGGACGCAGCGGCGAGTCCCAGTTCCTGTACCAGCTGCCCTGGTACGTCTTCATCGGCGCGCCGGGCTCGGGCAAGACCACGGCCCTGGTCAACTCGGGCCTGCGCTTCGCGGTGGAGGAAGGCGCCGAGGGGCACTCGGTCAAAGGCGTGGGTGGCACGCGCAACTGCGACTGGTGGTTCACCGACGAAGCCGTCCTGCTCGATACCGCCGGGCGCTACACCACCCAGGAAAGCGAGCAGAAGGCCGATGCCGCCGCGTGGCTCGGCTTCCTCGACCTGCTGAAGAAGCACCGGCCGCGGCGCCCGCTCAACGGCGCCATCATCACCGTCAGCGTGTCCGATCTGCTCGCCTGGAGCGAGCCCGAGCGCATGCGCTATATCGATGCCGTGCGGCTGCGCGTGCTCGAGCTGTATTCGCGGCTTGGCGTGCGCTTCCCGCTGTACGTCATGGTGACCAAGTGCGACCTGCTCGCTGGCTTCAACGAGTTCTTCGCCCAGTACGGGCGCGAGGAGCGCGCGCAGGTCTGGGGCATGACTTTCCCGCACACGCCGGATGCCACCGCGAGTGTCAACTACGCGGCGCAGTTCGGAACCGAGTTCCAGGCGCTCGACGAGCGCTTGAACGGCCTGGTGGTCGATCGCCTGCAGCAGGAGCGCGACCAGCAGCGCCGCGCGCTCATCTATAACTTTCCGCAGCAGTTCGGTGGCATCAAACCGATGCTGGAGGAATTCGTCTCCGCGGTGTTCTCCGGCACGCGCTACGCCGAGCAGCCGATGCTGCGCGGCATCTACTTCACCAGCGGCACGCAGGAAGGCAGCCCGATCGACCGCGTGCTCGGAACGCTGGCGCGAAGCTTCCGGCTCGAACGCAAGATTCTGCCGCCGTCGGTGTCGAGCGGCCGCAGCTACTTCCTGACCGCGCTGCTGAAAGAAGTGATTTTCCCCGAAGCCGGGCTCGTGGGCGCCAATGCGGCGCTCGAGCGGCGCTTGCGCCTGCTGCTGTACGGCGGCTACGCGGTGCTCGCGCTTTTATGCATCGGCCTGCTGGCGCTGTGGGGCACGAGCTACTTCGGCAATCAGCAGCTGATCGCCGAGCTCGAAGACAAGACCAAGGCGGTGCAGGCAAAGATCGAGTCGCTGCCGCCGCCCCAGACCGGCGACCTGCCCGCGGTTTCCGCGCTCCTGTCGGACATGAGAACGCTGGGCGAGCCTTATTCGGATCCCAAGCACGACGTGCCGTGGTCGCTCGGCTTCGGCCTGTACCAGGGCGAGAAGCTGGGCTCGCAGGCGCGGCGCGCCTATGACAGCGCGCTGCGCGATGCTTTCCTGCCGCGCATCGCGCTGCGGCTCGAGCAGCTCATCCGCGAGGTGCCCAATCCGGTCGGCCTGTACGAGTTTCTCAAGGCGTACCTGATGCTCTATTCGGACAAGGTGCTCGATCCGAAAGGGCTCGAGGCACTGCTGGCGCTCGATTGGGAGCGCAATCTGCCGACCGGCGACGGCGGCCAGCTCGCGCAGAGCCTGCAGGGACATCTGCGCGCAGCGCTCGCGAATCGGCCGCTCGACATGACGCGTGCGCAGGAAACGCAGCTCGTGGCCGACGCGCGCGAGAAGCTCGCACGCGCTTCGCTCACCGACCGGATCTATTTCCGCCTGCGCCAGGAAGCCGAGTACAGCGATATCGCGGCGTTCTCGTTGAGCGACGCGGCCGGGCCGAGCGCAGCGCAGGTGTTCGAGCGCCGCTCCGGCGCGCCGTTGACGCAGGGCGTGCCGGGCTTTTTCACCTTGAACGGCTACTACAAGGCGTTCAAGCCCGCGGCCGCGCGCACCACGCAGCGCCTGGCCCAGGAGGAATCGTGGGTGCTCGGGCGCAAGAGCGCAGTCGCCGCGGTCGCCGAGTCGCCCCAGGCGCTGGAGGAAGTGCGCCGCCGCTACCTCGAAGACTACATCCGCACCTGGGACGAGTTCCTGAGCGACATCCGCTTGAAGCGGCCGCAGAATCTGTCGCAGACCGTTGCGCTGGTCCGCACCCTGTCGGGATCGGATTCGCCGCTGCGCCGGCTGGTGGTCGCGGCTGCCAAGCAAGTCTCGCTCTCCGAGGGCGACGGTTCGGTCAAGTCGGCCGCCACCCAGGCGATCACGGACAGCGTCGTGGATTCCACCAAGAAGGCGCTCTCCGGCATTCTGGGATCCGCGACCAAGATCGACACCGGCGCGCGAGAGCGGCCCGAGGCGATCGTCGACGATCATTTCCGCGAGCTGCGGGCGCTTGCGGAGGGCAAGGAAGGCGCGCCGTCGCAGATCGACCAGGTGATCGCGAAGCTGCGCGAATACTACAGCCAGCTGGTGGCGATGGAGGAGTCCGAGCGCCGCGGCGAGCCGGTGAAGCCGCCGCTTGCAGCGCGCGAGCTCGAAGGCGACGCATCGCAGTTGCCCTCGCCCGTGCGCGAGGCGCTGCGCGGCGCGGCACAGGCGGGATTGTCGCAGGGCGACCGGGCGAGCCGCGAGAGCGTGATGAAGTCGATCATGGCGGCGTCGGACTTCTGTCGCAAGGCGATCGCGGGCCGCTACCCGTTCAACAAGCAGGCCGCCAACGAAGTCACCGTGGACGATTTCAGCCGCGTGTTCGGCCCCGGCGGGGATCTCGACGAGGTGTTCAAGAGCCAGGTCGCGCAGTACGTCGACACCTCGGGGGCGACCTGGCGCAGCCGCGGGCGCGAAGGCGTGCAGGTCCCCGCCGGCGTCATCGCTCAGTTCCAGCGCGCGGCGATCATTCGCGACGCGTTCTTCCGGCCGGGTTCGAAGATGCCCGCCGCCGCAGCCGATCTGCGCGTGCTGTCGATGGACGAGCGCGTGAGCCACGTCACGCTCGAGATCGACAACCAGGTGATGCGCTTCGATCGCATCGCCGCCATCGCGGTGAAGATCGGCTGGCCGAGCCAGCGCCCCGGCGGAACGGTGCGCCTGCAAGCCTATCCGAGCGGCGCGGCGCTCACGCTGGAAGGCACCTGGGCGCTGTTCCGGTTGATCGATCGCGGCAACCCGCAGGTCGGCGCACAGCCCGACCGTCTGCAGCTGGCCTACAACTTCGGCGGGGCTCCGGTCACTTATGAATTGCGCGCGACCAGCATCTACAACCCGTTTCGCCTGCGCGCATTGGAGGAATTCCGATGCCCCGGGAGTTGAGCATGCAGGATCGCGGCCAAACCGGCTTCTACGGCAAGATGCCCGATCAGGGCGATTTCGTCAGCCGCCGGGTCGCGCACGTGTTCGTGCAGCACTGGGACGAGTGGCTGCAACACTGTCTGACCCATTGCCGCACGGCGCTCGCTGCGGATTGGGAGCGCCTGTATCGCGATGCACCGGTGTGGCGCTTTCTGCTCGCGCCCGGCACCTGCGGTGCGCCGGCGTGGGCCGGCCTGGTGCAACCGAGCGTGGATCGCGTCGGGCGTTATTTTCCACTCACCGTGGCGGCCGAATTGCCGAGCGATGTGGAAGTGCTCGACACCATGGTCCGCGCCAGTGCGTGGTACGAGGCGATCGAGCGCATTGCCGCACTGGCGTTCGACAACCAGATCACCGTGGACGGCATGGAGCGGCAGTTGTCCGCGGTCGCGTTTCCGGCGCACGCGATCGTGCACGCGGACAGTGCCGAGGACACCTTGCCGATTGCCGCGCGCGAAGTGAGCGCGCTGAAAGTGGGTTGCCCGAACGGGAGTGGCCTCGTGAACGTTGGCAACGCATTGCGCGAGGATCAGGTGAGCGTGGGCCACGATCATTGCGTATGGTTCAACGCCAACCCGGGCGACGTGGAGCGTGTCGTGCTCGTGACGCGGAGCTTGCCGCCGTCCGCGCTGTCGCAAGCGTTGTTCGACGGCCGCTGGGCCGCGCACGGCTGGCCTTCGGCGCGCTCGGACGCGCAGATTCCCGTATGAAATCGAAGGCGCGGACCGAGTCTTATTGCCTTGCGGCCCCATTTTGCCGGGCGTACACTTGTTCGACTCTGCTGCCGTGGCAAGCGTGCGCTGTGGCATGTCGGCAGAATGATCAGGGACGGCCGACGTAGTGCTCTCAGACGGAGATATCGAACAGCTGCTTGCTCCGGTAAGCGCGGAAGCTCCGGCTGGCGACAACCTCGAATACGACGCAGGCTTCTCCGAGCTGGAGCGCGCGGGCGCGGGCAAGGAAGAACGTTACTCGGGCGGGGAGCTCATCCCGGCAGAGGAGCCCGAATGGAGAACGGTGCGTGAGCTTGCCGTCGCGCTGTTCGCGCGAACGAAGGATTTGCGCGTCGCCGTACAGCTCGCCAAAGCGGAGACCGCGCTTTCCGGCATCGCCGGATTGCAGGCGGGCATGCAGCTGATGCGCGCGCTGCTGGAGCAATGTTGGGACGAGGTCCACCCCAAGCTGGAAGCGGAGGAGGACTACGACCCGGTGTTCCGCATCAACGCGCTCGCAGCCATCGACGATCCGCTCGGTCTGCTCGGCCTGTTGCGCAAGACCGCCCTGGTGGAGGCGCGCTCGGTCGGAAGCTTCACCTTCCGCGACCTGGATGTCGCCGAGGAGCGCGCCACGGCGGCGGAGAATGCAACCGCGCCGTCGCTCGATCTGCTGAAGGCGGCGTTGCGCGAGGCGGGTTCGGCCGAGGCCGGGTCGCGCCTCGGCATTCTGCAGAAGGTGCGCGAGGATCTGCGCGCCGTCGAAGCCATCTTCCGCAGCCGCGCATCCGGTGGCCAAAGCCCGGACATCGAAAAGCTCGACACCACCCTCGCTCATGGCATCGCGTTCCTGGAAACCGGAGTCGAGCGAGCCGAATCCGGCGCAGGAGCCGGCGATGCGGATGTCATGAGCTCGGGGCCGCAGGCCGGGGCGGGTGGCGCGGGTCCGGGCCTGGGTGCGTTGCGCAGCCGCGAGGACGTGAAGCGCGTGCTCGAGCAGGTGTGCGAATACCTGGAAAAGGTGGAGCCGAGCAATCCCGCGCCGCTGCTCATCCGGCGTGCGCGCCGCCTGCTCGATCGCAGCTTCATCGACATCATTCAGGACCTGGCCCCCGATGCCTTCGGACAGATCGAGAAGCTCGCCGGCACCGAGCAAGGGGCTTCGCAGGAATAGCGCGCCGGCCGCAAGAACGGTGAAAGCGCGGTGAAAACCCGGCGCGGCCACGCAACAGCAGTCGTCATACTTTTGCAACAAGGAGACAGGCCATGGCCCAGAGCAGCCAGAAGTTCATTGCCCGCAATCGTGCGCCGCGCGTGCAGATCGAGTACGACGTGGAGCTCTATGGTGCGGAGAAGAAGGTCCAGTTGCCGTTTGTCATGGGCGTCATGTCGGATCTCTCGGGGAAGCCCACCGAGCCGCTGCCGCCGGTGGCGGACCGCAAGTTTCTCGCGATCGACGTCGACAACTTCGACGAGCGGCTGAAGTCGATGAAGCCCAGGGTCGCCTTCCAGGTGCCCAACACCCTCACCGGCGAGGGCAACATCAGCGTCGACATCACCTTCGAGAGCATGGACGATTTCTCGCCGGCGGCGGTGGCGAAGAAGGTCGATGCGCTCAACAAGCTGCTGCAGGCGCGCAACGAGCTTGCCAATCTGCTCACGTACATGGACGGCAAGACCGGTGCCGAGGAGCTCATCGCCAAGGTGTTGCACGACCCCGCGCTGCTGCAGTCGCTTGCTCAAGCGCCCAAGCCCGAAGAGAGCGGCCAGGCCTAGTGCACGGCTCAACAATGAACTCATTCTCGAAGGTGGCATATGGCTGAAGCTCAGACCCAGACCCAGGCGACAACCGGCGAAGCGCAGCTGGACGAGTTCTCCGCGCTGCTCAACAAGGAATTCAAGCCCAGGACCGATCAGGCCAAGGATGCGGTCGAGAGCGCGGTTCGCACCCTCGCCGCGCAGGCCCTGGTCGACACCAAGCTCGTCTCCAGCGACGCGATCAAGTCGATCGAAGCGATCATTGCGGCGATCGACAAGAAGCTGACCGAGCAGATCAACATGATCATCCATAACGAGGACTTCCAGAAGCTGGAAGGCGCATGGCGCGGACTCAACTACCTCGTCAACAATACCGAGACCGACGAGCAGTTGAAGATCCGCGTGATGAACATCTCCAAGGCGGAATTGGGGCGCACGCTCAAGCGCTACAAGGGCACGGCCTGGGATCAAAGCCCGATCTTCAAGAAAACCTACGAAGAGGAATTCGGGCAGTTCGGCGGCGAGCCGTTCGGCTGTTTCGTCGGCGACTACCACTTCGACCATACGCCGCCCGACGTCGAGCTGCTCGGCGAGATGGCCAAGGTGTGCGCGGCGTCGCACTCGCCGTTCATCGCCGGGTCCTCGCCCACCGTCATGCAGATGGAATCGTGGCGCGAGCTGGCCAACCCGCGCGACCTGACGAAGATCTTCAGCTCGCCCGAGTACGCACCGTGGCGCTCGCTGCGCGACTCGGAGGATGCGCGCTACATCGGGCTCGCCATGCCGAGGTTCCTGTCGCGCACGCCCTACGGAGCGAAGACCAACCCGGTCGAGGAGTTCAACTTCGAAGAGGACGTGGAAGGCTCGCAGCACGATCGCTACACCTGGACCAATGCGGCCTACGCCATGGCGGTGAACATCAACCGGGCCTTCAAGATGTACGGCTGGTGCACCCGCATCCGCGGCGTGGAATCGGGCGGTGCGGTCGAGAACCTGCCCTGCCACACCTTCCCCACCGACGATGGCGGCGTCGACATGAAGTGCCCGACGGAAATCGCGATCAGCGACCGGCGCGAAGCGGAGCTGGCGAAGAACGGCTTCATGCCGCTCATCCATCGCAAGAACTCCGATTTCGCGGCCTTCATCGGCGCGCAGTCGTTGCAGAAGCCCGCCGAATATTCCGATCCGGATGCAACGGCGAACGCCAATCTGGCGGCGCGCCTGCCTTATCTGTTCGCCACCTGCCGCTTCGCCCACTACCTGAAGTGCATGGTGCGCGACAAGATCGGCTCGTTCAAGGAGCGCTCCGACATGGAGCGCTGGCTGAGCAACTGGATCAACCAGTACGTCGACGGCGATCCGGCCAATTCGAGCGAGACCACCAAGGCGCAGAAGCCGCTGGCGGCCGCCGAAGTCATCGTGGAAGAGGTGGAGGGCAATCCGGGCTATTACAACTCGAAATTCTTCCTGCGGCCCCACTATCAGCTCGAGGGGCTCACGGTCTCGCTGCGACTGGTATCGAAGCTGCCCTCGGTGAAGGGCGGTTGATGCGTTTTTCGCGGCAAGTCGTGACAGGAGTGCTTGTGTAGCGGTGCCGCCCGCAAGCCTGCAAAAGACGGCTATTTTTGGCGGCTAATTCTCAATTTGCATAGGAGTTGTACCCATGGCAGTCGACATGTTCATCACGCTGGGCTCGAAGATCAAGGGCGAAACCCAGGACAAGGAGTTCAAGGCCGCCGGTGCCTGCGATGTGCTGGCCTGGAGTTGGGGGATGTCGAATTCGGGCTCGTTCCACGCGGGCGGCGGCGGCGGTGCCGGGAAGGCCAACTTCCAGGACGTCTCGTTCACCAAGTATGTCGACAAGGCGACCCCGGCGCTCATGATCGCCGTGGCGAAGGGCTCGCACATCGACGAGTGCAAGCTCACCTGCCGCAAGGCCGGCGAAGGCCAGCAGAAGTACATCGAGGTCACGATGAAGAAATGCCTCGTGTCGTCCGTGTCCACCGGCGGCAGCGGCGGCGAGGACCGGTTGACCGAGAACGTCACCCTGAATTTCGCCGAAGTCACCTTCGAGTACTTCACGCAGAACGAGAAGGGCGTGACGGCCTCGGGCGGCAAGCTCGCCTATGACATCTCGAAGAACGCGGACATTTGATCGTCGCGCCGCGTGGCCTGCCGCCAGCGATTCGGGCCTATCCGCCTCGATCGAATGTCGGCACGCTGCCGCCCAGCGCGATTGGCCGCGACACTCGAGCGTTGCGCGCCAGCGCAGTTGCCGACGGGGTGACCGTGAATCGGGCGCCGAAGCCACGGTCACCGGTCGCGTGCCTGTCAGGTAGCGCAAAAATTCAGAGCTCGCGGGCCTGCGTCGCCCTTCAGGCGAACGCAATCCCGCAGCGGCTGCTCGAGGCGCCTCGCCGAGCCGAGGCTGCCGAACTAAAAGGAAGCGGATGACTGCTGAAGACAGCCTGCGCGAAGGCAACGTGGAGCAGGCCTTGGCGCAGTTGCAGGACCGGGTTCGGAAGAATCCGGCCGCCGCCAAGGAGCGGATCTTCCTGTTCCAGCTGCTGTCCGTGCTGGGGCAATGGGAACGCGCCGCCAGCCAGCTTGGGGTCGTCGGCGATCTGGACGCAAGCGCGGCTCCGATGGTGCAGACCTATCGGACAGCACTGAACTGCGAGGCCTTTCGCGCCACCGTGTTCGCCGGGGAAAAGACGCCGCTCGTGTTCGGCGATCCCGCCGATTGGGTGGCGAGAATGGTGGAGGCGCTGCGCCTGGCCGCTCAGGGTCGCCACGCCGATGCCGAGCGCCTGCGCGCCGAGGCCTTGGAGCAGGCGCCTGCCGCCTCGGGCGAAATCGATGGTCAGGCCTTCGACTGGATTGCCGATGCCGACAGCCGCCTCGGACCGATCTGCGAGGCGATCGTCAACGGCAAGTACTACTGGATTCCGTTCAATCGCCTGCACGTCGTCGCCGTCGAGCCGCCCGAGGACCTGCGCGATTTCGTCTGGATGCCGGCCCGTCTCACCTTCGCCAACGGCGGCGAATCCGTGGCCCTGATTCCCACGCGTTACCCCGGATCGGAAAGCCATGCCGAGGGCGCGATCCGGCTTGGCCGCAAGACCGACTGGGTGCAGGTGTCGCCGGAGAGCTTTCATGGCCTCGGACAACGCATGTTCGCGACCGAGGCGGGCGAATACCCCTTGATGGCCATGCGCCGGATTCAGATCGGCGAACCCGTTGCAGACGCAAGCTAGTGTGATGAATCATGGGTTCGTCGTACATCCGTCATTCCCGCGCACGCGGGAATCCAGAGCGAGGTTTCGCCTGGACCCCCGCGTTCGCAGGGGTGACGAACATCTGATTCTGGATGCTATCGAGCGTTCCCTATTTCATGTCACGCTCGTCCCTCACCCCCAACCCCTCTCCCGGGGGGAGAGGGGAGCGTCGCGTCCGTATTGGACTGTCGTCCAATACGGAACGATCAATAGATGTCGATGCGGCGATGGCAGCGAGACCTGCTGCCGAGCGGCGCTTGGCGCACCCGCGCACCGGTCCTGCGCGTAACGCAATGGCCGAACTGCTGCCCCAGGATCGTTTGCAGCCTGCGCTGCTCGATCGTCTGATCGACGACGAGCCGGAGAAGAAGACGGAGCCGCCGGAGCGCCGGGTGCTTACCCTGAGCCGCTTGCGCGAATCGGCGCTGCGCGATCTGAACTGGCTGTTCAACGCCACCCAGATGGCAACCGCCGAGGCGCTGGAGGACCATCCCTACGTGGCGGGCTCGGTCGTTAACTACGGCCTGCCGGCGTTCTCCGGCACGACCGCCTCGGGCATCGACGTGCGCGCGATGGAGAGTGCGCTGCGCCAGGCGATCCTCGACTTCGAGCCGCGACTGCTCGCTCACAGCGTGCGGGTCAAGGCGCGGCTCATCGAGCGCGAAGAGAACACGCACAACCGGCTTTCGTTCGACATCGAGTGCAAGCTGTGGGCGCAGCCCGCGCCGATTGCCCTGCTGCTGCACTCGGACGTCGATCTGGAGAGCGGGCAGACCACCGTCGCCGAGACGGGAAGGCGCTGATGGATCCGCGGCTGCTCGACTACTACGGCCAGGAGCTGCAGTACATCCGCGAGATGGGCGCGGAGTTCGCGCAGGAGTATCCGAAGATCGCCGCTCGCCTGGCGCTTTCCGGTCTCGAATGCGCCGATCCCTACGTCGAGCGTCTGCTCGAGGGCTTCGCGTTCCTCACCGCGCGGGTGCAGTTGCGGATCGATTCGGAATTTCCGCGCTTCACCCAGCAGCTGCTGAGCATGGTGTATCCGGACTATCTGTGCCCGATGCCGTCGATGATCGTGGCGCAAGTGGCGCCCGATCTGACCGAGGCGGGGCTGGCGAAGGGGTTCGAGATCCCGCGCGGATCCGCGCTCACCGCACAGCGCAGCATCGAGGCAGCCACGGCGTGCGAATATCGCACCGCGCACGCGCTCTCGCTGTGGCCGCTGCGCATCGCGGGCGCTTCGTACCGGGCCTATGCGGGCGATCTGCCGCCCGGCCTGCCGCTCGCGAAAGCACCGCAAGCGGTCTTGCGCCTGCGCCTTGCCGCGACCGCCAATCTCAAGCTGAACCAGCTGGCCTTGGGCACGCTGGCGCTGTACCTGGCGGGGGCTGAGAATGTCGCTTACCGCCTGTACGAAACGATACTCGCCGATGCGCAGGGTGCGTTCCTGTCCATTCCCGGCGAGCGCAAGATGGTGGGGCCATACCTTTCCCGCGACCATATCGGCGAGCTCGGATTCGGCGACGACGAAGCGCTGCTGCCGCCGGGCCCGAGAACCTTTCAGGGCCATCGGCTGCTGCAGGAATATCTCGCCTTTCCGGCCCGCTTCCTGTTCCTGGCGATCTCGGGGCTCGAACGCTCGATGGCGCAGGCCAATGTCTCGGAGCTCGAGCTCACCATACCGCTCGCGCATCACGAGCGGATGCTCGAAGACAGCGTCTCGGCGGACGATTTCGCCTTGCATTGCGTGCCGGCGATCAATCTCTTTCCCAAGCGGGCCGATCGCATGCACACCGATACGCCGCGCGCCGAGTATCACGTCGTGCCCGATCGCACCCGGCCGATGGATTTCGAAGTCTATCGCGTGCAATCGGTGATCGGCTACGGCGAAGGGGTCGAGGCGCAGCGCGAATTCCTGCCCTTCTACGCGATGTACGACGAGCGCATCGACGCACAGTCCGATGCCTACTTCACGCTGCGGCGCGAGCCGCGCGTGCTGTCCGAGAAGCAGCGCCGCACCGGGCCGCGCACGAGCTATGTCGGCAGCGAAGTGTTCCTCTCGCTGGTGGATGCGCGCGAAGCGCCGTTCGAGGCGGACCTGCGCCAGTTGGGCGTCGAGACGCTGTGCACCAACCGCGATCTGCCGTTGCGAATGCCGCTGGGCTCGCCGCGAGGCGATTTCGGGCTCGAAATGGCGGGGCCGGTGGAGGCGGTGCGCTGCCGCAAGGGGCCGACGCCCCCGCAGCCGGCGCATCTGGCCGGCGAGTCGTCGTGGCGGCTGATCGGGTTGCTGTCGCAGAACTATCTATCGCTCGTGGACAGCAATCCGCGCGAGGGTGCCGATGCGCTGCGCGAGTTGCTCGGGCTGTGTGCGGCCCAACTCGAAATGTCGTCGCGCAAGCAGATCTCGGGGCTGCGCAGCGTGGCCTGCGGCCAGATCGTGCGCCGGCTGCCGACGCCGGGGCCGGTTGCATTCGGCCGCGGCATCGAGGTCACGCTCGAGATCGATGAGAGCGCACTGGGTGGCATGGGGGCGTATCTGTTCGGCGCCGTGCTGCGCCACTTTCTGAGCCGGCACGTTTCGCTCAACAGTTTCGTCGAGGTCGTGCTGAGAATCACGGGACGCGGGGAGGTGATGCGGTGGCCGCCGATCATCGGGGCTCGGCCCGTCATATGAAAAAGAGCAACAGCCTGCCGCCATGGCAACGAATCCCGGACTGAGGGCACTAACGCTGTTCCAGGCGCTGGCCGAGAATCCGCACGCGTTCGATTTCTATCGGGCGCTGCGCGAGATCGAATGCGCGTTTCCCGACAAGCCGCGCATCGGCGAGGCGCGCCGCCCGCAGGACGAGCCCGTTCGCTTCGGCCAGGATGCGTCGCTCGCCTTCGCCCCCGCCACGCTCGCGGCTTTCGTGCGCGGCGAGGACGGCAGGCCGCCGCGGCTCATCCAGAGCTTTTTCGGTCTGCTGGGCCCCAACGGAGCGCTGCCGCTGCATCTCACCGAGTTCGCGCGCGACCGCATGCGCAATTCCGGCGACCCGACCCTGGTGCGCTTCCTCGACATATTCCATCATCGCCTGATCGCCGTCTTCTATCGCGCCTGGGCGCGCGCCCAGCCCGCGGTGAGCATGGACCGCTCCGAGCGCGATCGCTTCATGCTCTACCTGGGCGCGTTCGTCGGTCTGGCCGAAAAGCGGCTGCGCGGGCGCGATGCGCTGCCCGATGCGGTGAAGCTCTCGTTCGCGGGCCTGCTCGGAAGGGGCGTGCGCAATGCCGATGGGCTGGTTGCGATCCTGCGCGAGTTTTTGGGCGTGCCGGTCGCAATTCAGCAATGGGTCGCGCACTGGATGGCGCTGCCCGATTCGCTGCTCACGCGCCTCGGCAACGAGGCGGTGTGCGGGCTCGGCATCACCGCGGTCGCCGGCGCCCGCGTGTGGGATTTGCAGAGCCGGTTTCGCGTCGTGGTGGGGCCGCTGTCGTTCGCCGATTACGAACGCTTCCTGCCCGGGGGCGAGAGCTACCGCAAACTGAGCGACTGGGTGCGCAACTACGTGGGCTTCGAGTACAAGTGGGATTCGCGCGTGATGCTCGAGGCCGATCAGGTCCCGCCGCTGCTGCTCGGCTACAACGGCCGCCTGGGATGGACCAGCTGGCTTGGAACGCGATTGAACGAAGCGCCTGCCGCGGACCTGCTGCTCGCCGGTCATTAGTCGCCGGCCTTCACTCCCCTCTCCCTTCGGGAGAGGGGCTGGGGGGTGAGCACGGGAATTCGCGGACCATGGTCCGCGCCGGGCGAACGGCATCGGCCTGCATGCCGATGCGCGCACTGCAAGTGAGGGAAGTCGTGCGCATGACGCATAATTTCCCTCACCCTCGATCCCTCTCCCGAAGGGAGAGGGAAGACAACCATGCCCCTTGGGACAAATTCAAGTGGCGGGGTGTGAAAGGCGATTGGGTGAGCGCGCTAGGCCGCAGCCGCGCATAGGCTGTACGATGTAACGAATGCTTGCAGCGACCGCGCGCAACGCCGGGTCGCAACGAAGGGAGAATGCAATGTCCGAGATAAGCCGGGTAGCACTGTTTGGAAAGCTCAACTCGCTCGGTTACAAGGCGATCGAAGGTGCGACGGTATTCTGCAAGCTGCGCGGAAATCCGTATGTCGAGATGGTGCACTGGCTGCACCAGATCCTGCAGAATCAGGACAGCGACCTGCATCGCATCGTGCGTCACTTCGGCATCGATCACTCCCGCCTCGCATCCGATATGACCGCGGCGCTGGATGCGCTGCCGCGCGGATCGACCGCCATTTCGGATCTGTCGGAGCACATCGAGAGCGCGGTGGAGCGCGGCTGGGTGTACGGCACGCTCAAGTACGGAGAGGGCGCGGTTCGCACCGGGCATCTGCTGGTCGGGTGCCTCAAGACCACGACGTTGCGCAACGCGCTCTACGCGATGTCGCGCCAGTTCCAGGCGATCACGCCCGACGTGCTGGCCGACGACCTGGCGAAGATCGTGGCCGGTTCGCCGGAGGACGGGTTGGCGGCCCGCGACGGCTCGCAGGTCGGCGGCGGCGCGGCGCCGGGCGAAGCGAGCGGTGCGATTGCGCCCGCGCAGATGGGCAAGCAGGAGGCGCTCGCGCGCTTCACCATCGACCTCACCGAGCAGGCGCACAGCGGCAAGCTCGATCCGGTGGTGGGGCGCGACGAGGAGATCCGCCAGATCGTCGACATCCTGATGCGCCGGCGCCAGAACAACCCGCTGCTCACCGGCGAGGCGGGCGTGGGCAAGACCGCCGTGGTCGAGGGCTTCGCGCTCAAGATCGCGGCGGGCGATGTGCCGCCGCCGTTGAAGGAGGTGTCGCTGCGCACCCTCGACGTGGGGCTCCTGCAGGCGGGCGCGAGCATGAAGGGCGAATTCGAGCAGCGCCTTCGCAGCGTCATCGAGGAAGTGCAGGCTTCGCCCAAGCCGATCATTCTGTTCATCGACGAGGCGCACACGCTGGTGGGCGCGGGCGGCGCGGCCGGAACGGGCGATGCGGCCAATTTGCTCAAGCCCGCGCTCGCGCGCGGCACACTGCGCACCGTGGCGGCCACCACCTGGGCCGAATACAAGAAGCATATCGAGAAGGACCCCGCGCTCACGCGCCGCTTCCAGGTGGTGCAGGTGGCCGAGCCTGGTGAAGAGAAGGGCATTCTCATGATGCGCGGCATCGTCACCACCATGGAGAAGCATCACAAGGTGCAGATCCTGGACGAGGCGATCGAAGCCGCGGTGAAGCTCTCGCACCGCTACATCCCGGCGCGTCAGCTGCCCGACAAGGCGGTGAGCCTGCTCGATACCGCGTGTGCGCGAGTTGCTATCAGCCAGTATGCCGTGCCGCCCGAGGTCGACGATTGTCGCAAGCGCATCCAGGCACTGGAGAACGAGCTGGAAATCATCGGCCGCGAGACCGCCGTGGGCATCGATACGGCCGAGCGGGAAGCGGCCGCACGGGAAAAGCTCGCCGCGGAGAAGGGCCGCCTGGCCGAGCTCGAGCCGCGTTGGGAGGCGGAGCGGGCGCTGGTGGAGACGATCCTGGCGTTGCGCGGAAAACTGCGCGCCGCTTCGGGCAAGGTCGAAGGTACGGCGAGCGAGCTGGAGGCTGCGGCCGCGGCGGCTGCGGCCAGCACCTCGGTTCAGAGCGCGAACCCCGAGGCACCCAAGACCGCGGCGCCGACCCTGAGCGAGGAAGAGCGCGGTGGGTTGCTCGAGCAGTTGCGCAAGGCGCAGTCGGAGCTGCATCAGTTGCAGGGCGAGCGGCCGCTCATCCTGCCGACGGTCGATCACCAGGCGATCGCCGCCGTGGTGGAAGACTGGACCGGCATCCCGGTCGGGCGCATGGTGAAGAACGAGGTAGAAGCGATCCTCAAGCTCGCCGACACGCTCTCGCAGCGCATCATCGGCCAGCGCCATGCGCTCGACATGATCGCACGGCGCATCCAGACTTCGCGCGCCAAGCTCGACAATCCGAACAAGCCGATCGGGGTGTTCATGCTCGCCGGCACGTCGGGCGTGGGCAAGACCGAGACGGCGCTGGCGCTCGCCGAGGTGCTCTACGGCGGCGAGCAGAACATCATCACCATCAACATGAGCGAGTACCAGGAAGCGCACACGGTCTCGACCCTCAAGGGCGCGCCGCCCGGGTACGTGGGCTACGGCGAAGGCGGGGTGCTCACCGAAGCGGTGCGCCGCCGGCCCTACTCGGTGGTGCTGCTCGACGAAGTCGAGAAGGCGCATCCCGACGTGCACGAGATTTTCTTCCAGGTGTTCGACAAGGGCTGGATGGAAGACGGCGAGGGCAGGGTGATCGACTTCAAGAACACCGTCATCCTGCTCACCACCAACGCGGGCACCGATCTCATCATGAGCCTGTGCAAGGACCCGGAGTTGATCCCGGAGGCCGAAACGATCGCCAAGGCGCTGCGCGAGCCGCTGCTCAAGGTGTTTCCGCCGGCGCTGCTCGGGCGCCTGGTGGTCATCCCGTACTATCCGCTGAACGACGAGATGATCGGCTCGATCGCGCGCCTGCAGCTCGGCCGCATCCAGAAGCGCATCCAGGAGAACCACAAGGTTCCGTTCAGCTACGACGACGAGGTGATCAAGCTGATCGCCAGCCGCTGCACCGAGCTCGAGAGCGGCGGGCGCATGATCGATGCGATCCTGACCAATACCGTGCTGCCCAGGCTGAGCGAGGAGTTCCTCAAGCGCATGATGGAAGGCAGGCCGGTCGAACGCGTTCGCGTTCGCGTCGACAACGGGGATTTCGGCTATGCGTTCGATTGAGCGCGCGGCGCGCGTTGGTTCGATTGAGCGCGCGGCGCGCGCTGTCGCGGCGGCAGGCAAGCTCGCCGCCGTGGCGGACAAGCGCCGCTGCAGCGGCTGCCGAGGCCTGAAGCCCCGCCTCGCTGCGGGTTGCTCGAAGCGTGCGGCTCTAGTCGGAGGAGGGGAGCGATGAATGAAGGCGGAGCTAGCGGGCGCTATCGAGCCGCCCAGATCGCGACCAAGCTCGGCGCCGATGCGCTCGTTCTGACCCGGGTCACGGGCCGCGAGGAGCTCGGGCGGCTGTTCGAATACAGCGTCGAGGTGGTCAGCGAGCGCGCCGACATCGCACCGGAATCGATCCTCGCCACCAACGCGACGCTGGTCTTCGAAACCGAAGACGCGGGGGCGCCGCGCTACATCAACGGCGACGTCACCCGCTTCTCCCAGCTGGGGGAGGTGCGCACGCCCGCCTACAAGACCGGCATCGGCTACGGCTATCGGCTGCTGCTGCAGCCGCGGTTGTGGTTCTCGACCCGGCGTGCCGATTGCCGCATCTTCAACGACATGTCGGTTCCGGACATCATCAAGCAGGTGCTCAACATCTATGGCGGGAGCGTGCTCGACAAGCTTTCCAGCCCGCATTCCGTGTGGAAGTACTGCGTGCAGTATCGAGAGTCCGATTTCGACTTCGTCAGCCGGCTGATGGAGCAGGAAGGCATCTACTACTACTTCGTCCACGCCGACGGCAAGCACGAGCTCACGCTTTCCGATTCGCAGAGCGCGCACATGCTGCACCCCGATTGCAGCGAGCTGCGCTTCTTTTCGGAGGATCCGGGTGATGTGAGCTACGACGTCGTCGACCAGTGGTCGGCGGTCACTTCGGTGCAGCCCGGAAAGTACCGGTACAAGGATTACGACTTCTTCAAGGCGCGCACCGAGGAAGCAGGCGTTGCCAACACCCGCTCGCATACCTACGGCGATCTCGAAGTCTACGACTACACGGCGCAGGGGCTCGACATCGGCGGCGACAAGAGCATCACGGGCCGGACCGCCGCTTACGTCAACGTGCGCATGGAAGAGCTCCAAAGCCGTTATCGTATTCTGAACGGAGCCGGCAACGTGCGCGGGCTTCGCGTCGGCTACCGCTTCAAGCTGAAGGGGCATTACGACCCGGCGGTGAACGCCGAGTACCTGGCAACCGCGGCCGAACTCGATCTCAAGGTCAACGACTACACGGCAGGGCTTTCCGGCGGCGGCGGGGCGGAGTTCCGCGTCACCTTCAGCGCGCTCAAGGCCGACCAGGCTTTCCACTCCCAGCGGCTCACCCGCAAACCGCTCATCCACGGTGCGCAAACCGCCATGGTCGTCGGCAAGGGCGAGATCGATACCGACGAGTTCGGACGCGTGCAGCTCCAATTCCATTGGGATCGCGTCGGCGGCAAGTGCTGGGCGCGCGTGACCCAATCCATTGCGGGTAACAAGTGGGGCGCATTCTTCATTCCGCGCGTCGGCCAGGAAGTGGTGGTGGAATTTCTCGAAGGCGATCCGGATCTGCCGATCGTGACCGGCGTGGTATACAACGGGCTGGCGAAGCCGCCCTACGCGCTGCCGGGCGAGAAGACCAAGTCCACGATCAAGACCAATTCGTCCGAGGGCGGCGGCGGTTTCAACGAGCTGCGCTTCGAGGACAAGAAGGGCTCGGAGCAGATCTTCATCCACGGCGAGAAGCAGCTCGACGTGCGCATCAAGAAGGACCGCCTGTCGTGGATCGGCCAGGACAGCCATCTCATCGTCAAGCAGGATCGCAACGAGCTGGTCGAGAAGGATCAGAGCCTGAAGGTGAAAGGCGATCTGAACGAAGAGGTGACCGGCATCGCTTCGCTCAAGGTGAATCAGAGCCTGCAGTACAAGGTGGCGCAGAAATCCGCGCTCGATTCGGGCCAGGAGATCCATTTCAAGGCCGGCATGAACATCATTCTCGAAGCCGGCACGCAGATCTCGCTCAAGGTCGGCGGCAACTTCATCAACATCACGCCCGCGGGCGTCGACATCCTGGGCACGCTCGTCAAGATCAACAGCGGCGGCTCGGCGGGCAGCGGCTCGGGCGCGTCGCCGGCCGCGCCCAAGGCGGCGAAGGAGGCCGATACCGGCGAGCCGGGCAAGAAGGACGAAGCGCCGCCGAAGCCGGCGCCGCCGCCGGTGCAGACTTACAGTCCGCAGGCGGTGGCGCTGAAGCAGGCCGCACAAAGCGGCGCGCCGTTTTGCGAGATCTGACGTGGCCGCTCGATACGCGGCGCGGCCGCTCGATCGGGTCGTAGCCGGGGAGTTCCGATGCTAGGGCAAGAAGCGCTGAACGCGCTCAAACAGCTGCTTTGGGTTGCACCCAGGGACCGTGTGTACGCGCTCCTGGATGGCGCCAGCATCTCTAACCTGCTGGAGCGCCTGCACGGTGCTGCCGGGCCGCAGTTCGAATGCCTTCTGCATGGTGAGCTTGCGCCGGACATCGCGGAAGTGGCGCCCTATCTGGTTCAGCTGGAACGCGACAGCGAGCTCGCGGACTGGGTCATCGCGCACGGCTGGGGAAACCATTGGGCGTCGTTCGCCGTGGCGCAATGCGACCTGCGCACCGTTTGGTTCCATCTGCGCACGCTGAACATCGTTTATGGCCCGGACGGCAAGCCGATGCTGTTTCGTTATTACGATCCGCGCGTGCTGCGCATATTCCTGCCCACCTGCAACGCCGAGCAGGTCATGCAGATGTTCGGTCCTGTTGCGAGCTTCGTCGCCGAAGGCGAGTCGGCAGGCTCCGCGCTGGTGTTCGCGCATTCCGCCGGCGAGCTGCAGCGTAGCGCGCGCCCGATCGTCGGCATCGCATCCTGAGCTTCGCTTGCCCGCCATGCTGGTCATCCGCACATCCCAGTTGGCCGCGTTCGCGGACGCTTCGCAAGCGGGCCTGGAGCGGCAGCTGCGTGCCGGGCTTGCGGAGGCGTTTCCGCAGTGCTCCATTCAATTCGGCGAGCCCGCGCTCGCGGCCGTGGTGAGCCTGGGGATCGAGAAGGCAAGAGCGCACGGGCTCGAGGCGGCGGCCGACGTTCAGCGCTATCTCTGCTTGATGCTGCTCTTCGGCAGTCATTGGGAGCACGATCCGCAGTCGGCCTGGGCGGCTGCGGTGCTGGCCACGAACGACGAGAGTACGCTTTCGCGGCGCCTGAATCTTCTGTGGGAACGGGCGCAATCGTGGCGCCAGCGCGTCATGGGCGAGGGCGATAGCCAGCATGTGGCGGCGGTTCGCTACGTGCTCGGCCGCTCGGTGGAGGAGTTGTGCAAGAACTCCAGCCGCTCGCAGCGCGACCTGCTCATCCAGTTGGCTGCGGTCTACCCGCGCAAGTTCGCCGAGGTCGGCGAACAAACGCTGTACGACCTGACCCGGCTCGCCGTCGAGGGCTGCAAACGCTTCGATCTGGCGGATCGTTGGGCGGTGGTGCTGATGACCCAGTTCATGTTCCTGTTCGGTGCGGGCGTGCTCGCCGATCCGCTGTACGCCTGGGCGCAGCAGGCGCTGCAGGATGCGGGCGGCGCGAACGTGGACGAGAAGCTGGATCGGTTGCTGCGAGCCGCGCGTGCGAATGCGAGAATCTGAGTGTCCCTTCGGGAGAGACGCCACGACGCATATGTCGCGGCTTGCGCCCTGGAACCTTGTCGTGGCGTCTCTTCCCTCACCCCCAACCCCTCTCCCAAAGGGAGAGGGGAGCGTCGCGTGCCCGCTGATGCGGGCAGGTTCATGGAAAGGGGAGTTCGAGCGCGCGCGCTCAAGGAATCATGTGCGTCGTCTGTCCCGGGTACTGCACCGAGATTACGCCGCCGTAGACGCACATCAGCTTGGACGTGTTGTTGAGGCTCGGCTGGTTGGCGAGCAGCACCGTGGGCGAGCCGGGCGCCCAGGGCGCGGGCGTGTTCGGAACGCACGGCATGGGGGTGAGCACGCCGAGCGCCGCGGAGGTGGCCGAGGCCACGGTGGGATTCGCCAGGCTGCTGCACACGCCGAAGGGCATGACGTTCACCATCGGCTTATGATCCATGATGTTCGCGGCCGGCTGATTGCTGGTGAGCATGCGATTGATCGGCAGTACGACGAAAGTGCTGGGCGCGGCGCCGAAAGTACATTGCAGCAGCGCCCCGTTGCAGACGTGTAACGGCATCGTGCCTCCTCGGTGCCGATGATTGTGAGAATGCGACAGACGATGCTCGTCATTGTCTTTAGTGAGAAGCCAAAACGCAAGGTCAAAAGATCCTTGTCCGGGCAGCACGCGACGAGCGCGCGAGGCCGTCAGCCGGTGTCGCGCTCACTCGATGGTCTGCAGCTGCCAGAATCCCGCGCTCACCAGGCGCGGCCGCACGACAGGCTTCCAGACGTTCTCCACGAAATGACGTTGCGTGGTACTCATGCGCCCGCCCGGGAGATTGTCCGACGGAGCGAGCGCGGGATCGTAGTATCGGGTGAGGCGCGCCCATGCGCCATCCGGATCCTGTGTAGCCGCACGCGCGACGGAATCGAACAGTCCGCGCATCGGAACCGTGCGCGGGACCGCGACTTCGGCAGCCGGAGGCTCGGCCGCCTGCATTTGCGACCACTGCGCCCGCAACGCGCGCGTGCCGGCCACGAGCACGAGATTCATCGGCGGCAGGACGGCATGGGCGCCGAGCCGGGCGGGCGCGCCGGGCGCGCAGAACATGTCGAACAAGGCGAGCGCTGCGGCATGCTGCGGCCGCTGCCGATATTCATCCACGAGGAACACGAACAGCGGTTCCATCGTGACCGACTGCACGCAGTGGCGCAGGAGATCGATTCGGCTGCGGCCGCCGGCATGAAGGGCCTCCTCGACGGAAAACTTGCGCCGCCTGCGTGGCTTCATGTGCCCGGGTCCTCCCATCTGTGCTGGTCGATCCAGCGTAGCACAGCTCGGTTGCGACGCGCGCCGCGGCTTTTCGACAACGTGGACGAAGTAGCCGCATGAGCACGGAGCATCAGACGCGCACCGTCACGATCGAGGAGGCCGTGCGCGCCGCGATGGAGTTGCATCGCAACGGCCAGCTCGACGAGGCCGAAGCGTTGTATCGACAGATTCTGGATGCGGCGCCGGAGAATGCCGATGCGCTGCATTTCCTCGGGTTGCTGATGCGCCAGTGCGATCGCGATGCTGAAGCGCTCGCCTTGATGCGCCGGGCCGTGGCGGCCGCACCCGATTACGCGAGCGCGCACAACAATCTTGGGAACCTGTTGTGCGAGGCGGGCAAGCTGGACGAGGCGTCGCGGCATTTGCGGCGCGTGCTCGCGCTCGCCCCGCACGATCCGCGGGCATTGAACAACCTGGGCAACGTCGCGCACGCGTCCGGGCAGGCCGACGAGGCCATCCGCTGCTTCGAGCGGGCCATCGCGCTTTCGCCCGAGTTTTCGCTGCCGTACGAAAACCTGGGCCGCATGCGCCTTCGAGGCGGCGAGGTCGCGCAAGCCTATGCTCTGTTCTGCAAGGCGGTCGCACTGGACCATACCCGCACGCGCTCGCGCGCGTTCGTCGGCCTCGCGCTCTGCGAGCTCGGTCGCTACGACGAGGCGCGCGACCATTACCGCAAGTGGGCCGAAGCGGAACCGGACAATGCCGAACCTCGCCACTTGCTCGCTTCGGTCGAAGGCGGGACTGCGCCGACGCGTGCTTCCGACGACTACGTGCGCTCGGTCTTCGACGGCTTCGCCCGCACGTTCGATGTCCATCTGCAGAAGCTGCAATACCGCGCCCCCACGCTGGTGGTCGAGGCGCTGCGTGCGGCTGGTGCGCTCGACGCGATCGCAGTGCTCGACGCCGGCTGCGGCACGGGACTCTGCGGGCCGTTGTTGCGCCCGCTGGCGGCGAAGCTCGACGGTGTCGATCTTTCGCCGAAGATGCTGGAACACGCGCGCGCGAGCGGCCACTACGACGCGCTGTACGAAAGCGAGCTCACCGCCTTCATGCGTTCGCGGCCGGGGCACTATCACGCCATCGCGTGCGCCGACACGCTGTGCTACTTCGGCGAGCTGGACGAGGCTGCGCAGGCGGCCTTCGCCGCCCTGCATCCGGGCGGCCTGTTCGCCGTCACGCTGGAAGCGCTTGCCGCCGATTCGAGCGAGCGCTATCGGCTCACCCACACCGGGCGCTATGCGCACGGCAGCCAGTACGCGCAGCTGGCGCTGGCGCGTGCGGGTTTCGAGCGGGCGAGCATTCGCGGCGAGTGGCTGCGCATGGAGGCCGGCAACGAAGTCGCCGGTCACGTCGTGGTTGCCCGCAAGCCTGCAGCCTGACATGGCGCGGGTCTTGCAGGTTTTTGTCATGTCGATTGTTTCCTTGCCTGCCCATGCCATCGCGCGCACCATGGATACAGCGCGCCGGGGGGCTCGCGGCAGACGATGGGGGTTCAGCTCATGAAGGCGAAAGCGCGCTATCTGGTTGTCATGGCGATGGCATCCGCGCCTGCGGCTGCGGTCGACTTCATGGACGTGGCGCCGGTGATCGCGGTAACGCCGCTTTACGGGCCGGTCGTCGATGGGCGCGAGTGCGTGCCGGGCGCGCCGGGCGCGCCGATGGCGCCGCAAGTGGTCGCGGCCGTGCCGCAGCCGTTGCCGCCCGGGGTTCCGATGCAGCCCGCGCCGCCTCAGGAGCGCAACATGGTGGCGCCCGCGGTCGGCGGCGTGGCCGGCGCTCTGCTCGGCAGCCAAGTCGGTTCCGGACGTGGGCGGGATGCGGCCAGCGCAGTCGGTGCGGTCGCCGGCACCGTGATCGCCGATCGAATGGCGAATCCGAACGCGCCGGCATCCACCACCGGCGCCGTGGTCGGCGGCGCAGCCGGTGCACTGCTCGGCAATCAGGTCGGCCAGGGGTCGGGCAGAACTGCGGCTACGGCTGCCGGAGCGATCGGCGGGGCGATGATCGGCGATCGCGTCATGGCCGGCACGGCGGCGCCCGCGCCCGTTGCAGCGGCGCCCATGGCATACGCACCGATGGCGGCTGCACCGATGGCGCAACCGTGCCGGGTCGTGGACGGCGTAACGCGCGAGGCGATTCGCGGCTATTCGGTGGTATACCGTTACGCCGGCCGCGACATCACCACCACGCTGCCTTATCACCCGGGCAGCAGCATACGCATCGCCGTGGGCGCGGCGGACAGCATGGTTGCACGGCCCGCGCCACCGCCCGGCTATGCGCCACCGCCCGCGGGTTATGCACCACCACCCGCCGGTTACGCCCCGCCGCCTGCGGGTTACGCGCCACCGCCACCCGCAGGCTATGCAGCACCGGGTTACGCGCCGTACGCCCAACAACCCGCCCAACCCCAGCAGCCCGTTGGTGGCACGTATCCACAGCAATAGCGTTCGCTCGGCGGGGACATGCGGCTGCGATCGCGGCCGCGCCGACGTTGTTCGCCACAACGCGGCCGACGCTTCGTTCAGGGTGAGGTGCTATAGTCGGCGCCAATCCCGTCGTCCAACGTAACACGTCATGGTTTTGGCCATCTACGCAGCGCGGCATGCCGGCGAAGAATTCTCCGAACCGGTCACCACGGTTCTGAGCGCCGCGCAATACATGATCGGGCGCGGCCAGGAATGCGACATCGTCCTGGAGGATCACAGCCGGCGGGTATCGCGCAAGCACGCCACCATCCTGCGGCGCCCTGAGGGTTACCTGCTGCACGTGATCTCGCAGATCAATCCGGTGGTCGTCAACGGCGAAGTGGTCGGGCCGGGCGCTCAGCAACCGTTGCACGCGGGCGATCGCATGGCCATCGGCGAATACGAGTTCGGTTTGGTTGCGGTGGAGGAAGGCGAGCCGCTGAGCATTTTGCCTGCGAATCCCGTTTCGTCACGGGGGCAGCCGGCCGACCTCGATCGGCTCTTCGGCGCGCAACCGCTGCAGCCGCGTGCACCTGCGGCGCCGAAGACGCCGTCCGCGCCGTCCGGGGATCTTCTGCAGGATCTCTTCGGCAACCGCGATGCGCGTGCGCCGGCGGCACCGAAGGCGCCGCCCAGCGATCTGCAGGACCTTCTCGGCAAGCGCGACACCCATGCGCCCGATCCGCTGCTCGACATCCTGGGCCGGCCCGGCGATGCGAGCCGTCGTCCCGGCACGGCACCGGCGTCCGATCCGCTCGCAGGGATACTCGGACGCGATTCGGCATCCACGCCGGCCACTACCGGGTCGCCGGACGAATTCCTGCATGGCGCCGGCACCGAGTCGCCGATCGATGCGTTGCTGCAAGGCCCCGGGGTGCGCGGTGCCGACCCGCTCGGCCTTTCCCCTGAGCTGTCGCCAGGGCATGGGCGCGGCCAGTTCGGCGGCGGCAGGGGTGGCAGCGACGAGCTCGACCACGTGCATGACTTCAACTTGCCGCTTCCCGCGCCCGCCGCTGCGCCGCCTGCGCCACGTGGACGTCAGCCCGCTGCGCCGCCTGCGTTACCCGATCCGTTACAAGCGCCAGCCGCGAACGACGATCCGCTGGCAAAGCTGCTGGGAGAGAGCCCCTCGCGTGCGCCCGCGGACGATCCGCTGGGCATTTTCGGCGCGATGGCGCCGGCATCGCCCGCGCCGGCGCCATCGCCTGCGCAAGAGGCTGCGCCGCTGCCTTTCGATGTCGTCGGGGCAAACACCGAGCCCAGTATGTTGCTGCATGCGGCAGCGATTCGCGCGCGCGCCGCGCCGGCACCGATGCCGCAGGCTGCCACGCCGTCCGACGTGCAGGGCGCGATCGCCACTTTCCTGCGCGGGGCGGGCATGCAGGGCGTCGACACGGCCCAGGTCGACGCCGATCGCTTCCTGGAAGAGTGCGGGGCCACCGTGCGGGCAGCGATCGAAGGCCTCATGGGCATGCTGCTCGCCCGCTCCAAGGTAAAGGAAGAACTGCGGGCGGTGGATCGCACCATGGTGGCCGCGCGCGAGAACAATCCCTTGAAGCTGTCCGAATCGGTGGACGAGGCGCTGCAATTCGTGTTCGATCCGGTCACGCGCACCGATGCGTTCCTGCCGCCGGCCAAGGCAGTCGCGGACGCCTGCAACGACCTGCAGGCGCACGAGCTGGCGCTGGTGGCCGGCCTGCGCGCCGCGCTGATCGGCGCCATTCAGCGCTTCGATCCCGACACGATCGAGAAGCGTCTGCAAAAGGAAGGCGGCAAGTCGCTCCTCGCCAACCGCAAAGCGCAGTTGTGGGACTGCTTCGTCGCCTACTATCGGCAGACCCAGGCCGATGTCGACGACGATTTCGACCGGGTGTTCGGCGCCGCATTCCTGCGTGCCTATCAGGAGCAGGTCAGACGCCTCGGACGGTAGCGGTTATCTCGCCTTGTTCATGTAAGGATTGATAACCAGAACAATAACTTGTTGTCGAAATACAACAAGCGCACGATGACTCGTCTGCTACCCCGGTTGCGGGTAGCCGTGCAGCCGCCAATGGCCTTACAGTAGGCCGTTGCGGCGAAATGACGGCGACGTACGGCTCATTCCGAGCCGCCCGCCGCTCCGATGGCACGATGGCGTTCGACGACAAGACGAGCAGGGAGAGCAGGGCATGACGCAAAGGTCTGCAATGCGGCCGGCAGGCCGCTTGGGGGCCGCGGGTCTGCTTCTGCTCTCGCTTTGTTCTCACGCTGCCGAGCCGGTGCGGCCGGACGCGGGAACGATCCTCGACACGGTGAAGGAACCCCCGGCGCAGAAGCGGCCCTCCACCGGAATCGAGATTCCGCCCGCGCGGCCTCGCATGGAGGCGCCCGCCGGCATCAAGGTGCTGGTGAAGGGCTTCCGCATCAGCGGCAACACGCTCTTCACCGACGCCCAGATCCAGCCCGTGCTGGACGAGTTCGTGGGCAACGAGCTCGATTTCGACGGCTTGGACGAAGCGGTTCGAGCAGTCACCTCGTTCTATCGCAGCAAAGGCTACTTCCTGGCCCAGGCCTACCTGCCGCGCCAGCAGCTCTCCAGCGGCATCGTCGAGATCCACGTGCTCGAAGGCCACGTCGGCAAGGTCCATTCGAAGCAGGGGCCGAGCGCGCGCCTCAAACCCTGGATCGTGGAAGGCTACCTGCGCCGCATCGAGCAGGGTGCCATCGCCACCGAACAGGGGGTGGAGCGGCCGCTGCTGCTGCTCGGCGACCTGCCTGCCACCACTGTGCAATCGACCCTGGGCCCCGGTGCGAACGTCGGCGAGGCCGACCTGACGGTGGAGATCGGCGACGACGGGCGCCGCGTCACGGGCGTGGTCGAGGCGGAGAACTACGGCAACAAGTACGCTGGTGCGATTCGCTTGAACGCCCAGGTGTTTGCGAACAACCTGCTCGGCTTGGGCGATCAGCTCTCGGTGCGCGGACTGATCGCGAAAGACAAGCTGACCGACGTGGCCGGCCTGTCGTACTCCATGCCGGTGAGCTACTGGGGCACGAAAGCCGGCTTCAGCTTCGCGCACATGAACTACGAGCTGGGGGGCAGCCTGGCCGATCAGCGCGCCAGCGGCGATGCCGACCTGGCCTCGATCCTGGTCGTGCATCCGTTCATACGCACGCGCGGTTTCAACGTCTTCGGCCAGCTCACGGGCGAGCTGAAAGAGCTCGAGGACCGGGTCGCGGCCGTCGGTTCGCTGGAGCAGCGGCGCATCAAGTCGGTCCGGCTCGGCGTGTTCGGCGACCTGCGCGACCTGTTCCTGGGCGGCGGGCTCAATACCTTTGCCGTCTCCGTGACGCGAGGCAACCTCGATCTGCTCAACGAGGAGCTGGTGGAGAACGATGCGCTGTCGTTCCAGACCGCGGGTCGGTTCGACAAGATCAACATCGACCTGCAGCGGGTGCAGCGGATCACCGATAACCTGCACGCCCTCGGGCGCTTTTCCTACCAGTCGGCATCGAAAAACCTGGCCTCGGTGGAGAAGATGAGTATCGGCGGGCCCTTCGGCGTGCGTGCCTACCCGGTGGGCGAGGGACTGGCGGACGATGCCGCGATATGGAGTATCGAAGGCCGCTACACGCTGCCGGGGTTCAAACCGTTCAAGAGCGACGTGACGCTCGCGGCGTTCGTCGACGGAGCGCAGGTGCGGCGCTTCAAGTCGCCGAATCCGACTTTCGACGTGGACCCGGCGACGTTCGAGCCGAACGAAAACGATCGCACGTTATGGGGCGCGGGCGTCGGGATACGGGTCGGGCGCGTGGGCGATTTCAGCGTGTCCGCGGATTTCGCCTGGCGCATCGGATCGGAGCTGCCCACGTCGGACGTTCCGCGGCATCCGCAATTCTGGATGCGCGCCGTGACGTGGTTCTAGCCCGATTTCCTTGGAGCTGGGCCAGTGTGGTAAATCGTAGATTCGTTGTAATTCGTCATTCCCGCGCAAGCGGGAATCCAGAACGAGACTCCGCCTGGACCCCCGCGTTCGCGGGGGTGACGAACTTCTGACTCAGGACACTAGCGCATTTGCACGCTGTGGTGCGGGCGGGCTTCGACGGCAAGCTGCGGTAGATCGAGTCGAGCGATGTGACGCCCGTGAGGGAGAATCGAGATATGGTCAGGACAACCCGAATCACCTTGGGTGGCGCACGGGCGGGGCACCGGCGCAGGCGCGTCGCTTCGACGCATTCCTGGCCACTCAACGCGCTGGCCGCTGCGCTGCTCGTCGCCTGGGCCGGTCATGCCAATGCGCTGCCGACCGGCGCCCAGCCCGTAGCCGGCAACGTCTCGGTGGCGCGGCCGGATGCACGCACGCTCAACGTCACCCAGCGTTCGGACAAGGCGATCGTCAACTGGACGGCGTTCAACGTGGGCGCCGGCGAAGCGGTCAACTTCGCGCAGCCCGCCGTGACTTCCGTCATTCTCAACCGCGTCATCGGCGGCAGCTACTCCGAGATTCTCGGGCGCATCAGCGCCAACGGCCAGGTGTTCCTGGTCAATCCCCTGGGTGTGACGCTGGGGACCGGAGCACAGGTGGATGCGGCCGGCTTCGTCGCCAGCACGCTCTCGATCAGCGACAGCGATTTCCTCTCCGGCCGGTACGTGTTCTCCAACGCCGGCAATGCGGGTGCGGTGATCAATCGCGGCGTCATCAATACGGAGAGTCTCGCGGCATTGCTTGCGCCGCAGGTGTCGAACGAAGGAACCATCACGGCGCGTCTCGGTACGGTCGGGCTCGCAGCAGGTGATCGCGTCTCGCTCGATTTCCGTGGCGACGGACTGGTGAAGTTCTCGGTCGACAAGGCGGCGGTGGATGCGAGCATCAGCAACCAGGGCGCCGTCATCGCCGAGGGCGGTCAGATCGTCATGACCGCGCAATCAGCCAACGCGATGCTCGATACCGTCATCAACATGAAAGGCGTGGCGCGCGCCACCGCGCTGGCCGAGCGCAACGGCACCATCGTGCTCGACGGCGGGCCCACCGGCGTGGTGGCCGTGACCGGGACGTTGGATGCGAGCGGGCGCCACGCGGGCGAGCAGGGCGGCACGGTGAAGGTGCTCGGCGACAAGGTCGGCGTCTTCGACGGCGCGCGCATCGACGCCTCCGGCGATCGCGGCGGCGGCACGGTGCTGGTCGGCGGCAACTGGCAGGGCAAGGGTCCCGAGCGCAATGCCAGCGCGACGTTCGCGAGCGCCGAGGCAGCCATTGCCGCCGATGCGATCACCGAGGGCAACGGCGGTAAGGTGGTTGTCTGGTCCGACGGCGTGACGCGCGCCGGCGTCGACATCAAGGCGCGCGGCGGTGCGAGCGGCGGCGACGGCGGCGCGGTCGAGGTTTCGGGCAAGGAGACGTTGCAATTCGCGGGGCGGGTCGATACGAGCGCGCCGGCCGGGAAGCACGGCATGCTGCTGCTCGATCCGTGGAATTTGACGGTCAGCAACGACCCTCAACAGAACCTCGACGGCATTACCGGCGATTCTGGAGACCCCTTCAGACCAAGTGGCAACGCTTCGGTCCTCAACTGGGGCACTTTGGAAGCGATTACCACGGCCGACATCTTCGTCACAACCGTGACCGGCCCCGGTGCGCAGGATGGGGACATCAACATCACGGATTCGCCGGGCGCGTACAACAACAGCGGAACGTTGACTTTCACGGCAGCGAACGACATAACGATCGGCGCTGCGGTCACCAACATAGGCAGCGGCGGCTTCACGTTCACGGCAGCTGGCAACGTCAATGTGAACGCCCCCGTGGCCTTGTCGACTGCGGGCACTGGTGCGATCTCCTTCACCGCCGGTGGCGCTAACAGCGTCAATCTGGGCGCCAATCTCACGACCGCAGGCGGGAGTGTCAACTTCAACAGTCCGGTCCGCCTGACCGGAAGCCCGACCATCTCCACGGGTGCCGGTGCAGTGAATTTCGGCAGCACGCTGAATGCATCAGTCGCCGACACGCAAACCATGAGTATCTCGAGCACGGGCACGACGACCTTCACTGGCGCCGTCGGCAGCACGGCGAGGCTTGGCGCATTGACGACAAATCCCAGCGGCGCGACCCAGGTGAACGGCGGCTCGATCAATGCAGTGACGCAGACCTACCAGGATCAGCTGACGCTGGGTGCGGACACGGCGCTTACAGGCACGACCGGTAATCTCACCGGCTCGGTCGTCGGCACAACCAATGATTTGACATTGACGTTCTCCGGGGTGACTAGCCTGACTCCGACGAGCTTTTCCGGAGTGGGGGCCTTGTCGATCGACGGTGGTGTGACGACGAACTTGAGCGGTACGATCACCACGACCGGAGCACAGACGTATAACGATCCGGTGATCTTGACCGGTACGACAGTGCTGACCGCCGGTGCAGACATCGGGTTCGGCAGCACCGTGAACGGTGCGCAAGCGTTGACCGTCAACACGACCGGAACGACGACGTTCGCTGCTCCGGTCGGGGGCGGCGTGGCGCTCGCCTCCCTGTTGTCGAATCCCGGCGGCGTGACCCAGGTGAACGGCGGTTCCATCAATGCGCTGACGCAGACCTACCCGGATCAGTTGACGCTCGGCTTGAATACGACGCTCACGGGCACTGACGGCAATCTGACCGGCTCGGTCGTCGGTGCGAACAATAACCTGACGTTGACGTTCGGCAACGTTACAACGCTGGCTGCTGCGAGTTTTTCCGGCGTGGGTACCCTGCTCGTCAACGGCGCAGGTACGACCAACCTCAGCGGCACGATCATCACCAATGGAGCTCAGACGTATGGCAACGCGGTGACCCTGACCGGCCTGACGGTGCTAACCGGCGGTGCGGGGATCACGTTTAGCAGTACCGTGAATGGCGCGCAGTCGCTGACAGTGAACACACCGAGTGCGACGACGTTCGTTGGGGCGGTCGGAGGAGGCACGCCGCTGGCCTCGCTTGAGACGAACGCTGGCGGTACGACGCAGGTTAACGCTGGCGCGATCAACGCGGGTACGCAAACCTACGGTGATACGCTGACTCTGGTCGCGCCGACCACGCTCGCCGGAACGAGCGGCAGCTTTTCCGCGGGCGTTACCGGCGGCGGCAATGATCTGACGCTGACCTTCAGCGGCGCAACCGCATTGAGCGGTGGCAGCTTCACGGGCATTAACAATCTCATCACCGATGGTGGCGGCAGCACCAGCCTCTCCGGGAACATCACGACCACCGGAACCCAGACCTATAACGAGGCCGTGTCGCTTACCGGTCCGACGACGCTGACGGCCACGGGCATCACTTTCGTTGGCCTTGTTGGTGCAGGTCCAAATGCGCTGACGTTGACCACCGATGCATTGAGTTTCCTGGGGGGTGCCGGCAGCGTAACGGGAACCGGCGCGTTGACCATGCAGCCGAGCCTCGCGGGAACTTCGATCGGAATAGCGGGCGGCGCGGGTGTACTGCAGATTTCCAACACGCTGCTCGATGCGCTTAGCAATGGCTTCAGCTCGATCACGATCGGCCGCGCGGACGGTGTCGGTTTGACGACGGTCAATGCGCGCAGCTTTCAGGATCCAACGACGATTCGCCAGGGCACGGGCGGAACGATTGTGGTCGCTGGAGACATCACCGGTACCGGCGATGCGGGCATAACACTGAATGCCGGGGCGGCAGGCAACATCAATATCAACGATGCCGATGTCAATGCGATCTTCACGACGGCAAATCAGGCGGCGGATTTCACGGGGCGTGTGAATCTACTTGGCTCGGTGCTCACTCTGAGTACCGGAGGGGGCGACGTGACGTTCAACCAGACGGTTGATGGATCGCAAGCCCTGACCATCGCGTCTTCCGGGACGACGATCTTCCAACAGCCGATCGGATCGATCACGCCGCTCATCTCGTTGACAACCGATGCGGGCGGCACGACGCAGGTCAATGGCGGTTCCATCAATGCGGCGACGCAGAGCTACCAGGACCAGTTGACACTGGGCAACCCGACCGTCTTGGCCGGAACGACAGGTAACCTCATTGGCTCGGTTGTTGGTGGGGGAAACAACCTGACGTTAACCTTTTCCGGAGTGACAACGCTCACGCCGACGGCATTTTCAGGCGTAAACAACCTGCAAGTCGATGGGGGCGGTACGACCAACCTGGGCGGCACGATCACCACAACAGGCACGCAGACCTATACCGATGCGGTGACGCTGACCGGCCTGACGGTGCTGACCGGCGGTGCGGGGATCACGTTCAACAATACGGTGAATGGCGCGCAGTCGCTGACGGTGAATACGACGGGTGCGACGACGTTCAACGGAGTGGTCGGAGGCGGTACGCCGCTGGCCTCGCTCGACATAAACCCTGGCGGTACGACACAAGTTAACGGTGGCGCGATCAACGCGGGTACGCAAACCTATGGCGATACGCTGACTCTGCTGGCGCCGACCACGCTCACCGGAACGAGCGCCAGCTTTCCCGCGGGGGTTGCCGGCGGCGGCAATAATCTGACACTGACCTTCAGCGGCGCAACCGCATTGAGCGGCGGCAGCTTCACGGGCATTAACAATCTCATCACCGATGGTGGCGGCAGCACCAGCCTCTCCGGGAACATCACGACCACCGGAACCCAGACCTATAACGAGGCCGTGTCGCTTACCGGTCCGACGACGCTGACGGCCACGGGCATCACTTTCGTTGGCCTTGTTGGTGCAGGTCCAAATGCGCTGACGTTGACCACCGATGCATTGAGTTTCCTGGGGGGTGCCGGCAGCGTAACGGGAACCGGCGCGTTGACCATGCAGCCGAGCCTCGCGGGAACTTCGATCGGAATAGCGGGCGGCGCGGGTGTACTGCAGATTTCCAACACGCTGCTCGATGCGCTTAGCAATGGCTTCAGCTCGATCACGATCGGCCGCGCGGACGGTGTCGGTTTGACGACGGTCAATGCGCGCAGCTTTCAGGATCCAACGACGATTCGCCAGGGCACGGGCGGAACGATTGTGGTCGCTGGAGACATCACCGGTACCGGCGATGCGGGCATAACACTGAATGCCGGGGCGGCAGGCAACATCAATATCAACGATGCCGATGTCAATGCGATCTTCACGACGGCAAATCAGGCGGCGGATTTCACGGGGCGTGTGAATCTACTTGGCTCGGTGCTCACTCTGAGTACCGGAGGGGGCGACGTGACGTTCAACCAGACGGTTGATGGATCGCAAGCCCTGACCATCGCGTCTTCCGGGACGACGATCTTCCAACAGCCGATCGGATCGATCACGCCGCTCATCTCGTTGACAACCGATGCGGGCGGCACGACGCAGGTCAATGGCGGTTCCATCAATGCGGCGACGCAGAGCTACCAGGACCAGTTGACACTGGGCAACCCGACCGTCTTGGCCGGAACGACAGGTAACCTCATTGGCTCGGTTGTTGGTGGGGGAAACAACCTGACGTTAACCTTTTCCGGAGTGACAACGCTCACGCCGACGGCATTTTCAGGCGTAAACAACCTGCAAGTCGATGGGGGCGGTACGACCAACCTGGGCGGCACGATCACCACAACAGGCACGCAGACCTATACCGATGCGGTGACGCTGACCGGCCTGACGGTGCTGACCGGCGGTGCGGGGATCACGTTCAACAATACGGTGAATGGCGCGCAGTCGCTGACGGTGAATACGACGGGTGCGACGACGTTCAACGGAGTGGTCGGAGGCGGTACGCCGCTGGCCTCGCTCGACATAAACCCTGGCGGTACGACACAAGTTAACGGTGGCGCGATCAACGCGGGTACGCAAACCTATGGCGATACGCTGACTCTGCTGGCGCCGACCACGCTCACCGGAACGAGCGCCAGCTTTCCCGCGGGGGTTGCCGGCGGCGGCAATAATCTGACACTGACCTTCAGCGGCGCAACCGCATTGAGCGGCGGCAGCTTCACGGGCATTAACAATATCATCACCGATGGTGGCGGCAGCACCAGCCTCTCCGGGAACATCACGACCACCGGAACCCAGACCTATAACGAGGCCGTGTCGCTTACCAGTCCGACGACGCTGACGGCTGCAGGCATCACTTTCGGCAATCTGGTCGGCGCCGGCCCGAACACGCTGACGCTGACCGCCGATGCCATGATCTTTTCGGGCGGCGCCGGCAGCGTGATGGGCACCGGGGCACTGACGCTGCAGCCAAGCGCTGCGGGTGTTTCGGTCGGCATAGCGGGCGGCGCGGGCGCCTTGCAGATTTCCAACGCGCTGCTCGCTGCCATTGCCGACGGCTTCGGCTCGATCACGATCGGGCGCGCGGATGGCACGGGTCTGACGACCGTCAACGCTGTTACGTTTCGCGATCCGACTACGATCCATCAGGGCGCAGGTGGCACGATAGCAGTCGACGGCGACATCACTGGTACCGGCGACGCAGCCATAACGCTGAATGCTGGACCCGCAGGCAACATCAATATCAACGATCCCGACGTCAATGCGATCGTCACGACGGCAAGTGAGGCGGTGGGTTTCACGGGACGTGTGAATCTACTTGGTTCGGCGCTCACTCTGAGCACCGGAGCGGGTGACGTGACGTTCAACCAAACGGTCGATGGATCGCAAGCCCTGACCATCGCGTCTTCCGGGACGACGATCTTCCAGCAGCCGGTCGGATCGATCACGCCGCTTGCCTCGCTGACGACCGATGCGGGAGGCACCACACAGGTCAACGGTGGCGCGATCAATGCCGCCACGCAGTCTTATCAGGACCAGTTGACACTGGGCAACCCGACCGTTTTGGCCGGAACGACAGGCAACCTCACCGGCTCGGTTGTTGGCGGGGGGAACAACCTGACGCTAACTTTCTCCGGGTTGACGACGCTCACGCCGACGGCATTTTCAAGCGTAAACAACCTGCAAGTCGATGGGGGCGGTACGATCAACCTGGGCGGCACGATCACCACGACGGGCACCCAGACCTATACCGATGCAGTGACGCTTGCCTCGAATGTCATGCTCGCAGGCACCTCGGGGACGTTTACGGGCGGCATCACCGGAGGCAGCAACGATCTGACGCTCAACTTCACCGGACCGACGGCGATCGGCGGTACCAGCTTTACCGGAGTAAACAACTTCTCAAGCGGCGGCGGCGGGACCACCACGCTTAGCGGGCTGATCGCCACGGATGGTTCGCAAACATACGACGACCCGGTGATCCTGGCCGGGAACACGACCCTGGCGAGCAACGGCAACCAGGCGATTGCCTTGAACGGTACGGTGAATGGAACTACAGCGAATACCGAAGCACTCGCCATCAATACGACCGGAACGACGACCTTCGGCGGCGCCGTGGGCGGTACGGTTCCCCTCCTTTCGCTGCAAACCAATGCAGGTGGGACGACGCAAATCAATGGCAGTTCCATCCAAGCGGCGACGCAGATCTACGAGGATCAGCTGACTCTGGGCAGCGCCACCGTTCTCGCCGGCACGACGGGCACGCTTTCCGGCTCCGTGGTCGGCGGTGGAAACAGCCTTACGCTCACCTTCTCCGGGGTAACGACGCTGACACCGACGGCGTTTTCGGGAATCGGGAACCTGCTGACGAACGGCGGCGGTACGACCAGCCTCAGCGAGACCATCACGACGACTGGGATGCAAACGTACAACGACGCCGTGATGCTCGTGGGCAATACAACATTGACGGGAAGTACGGGAATCTTCGCCGGCGCCATCACCGGCGGCGGCTTCGATCTGGCGCTGAACTTCTCCGCCGCCACCACGGTCGACGGCGCCACCTTCAGCGGGGTGAACAACTTCTCGACGGGCGGCGGCGGGACGACCAACTTGAGCGGTACCATCAGCACCGCAGGATCGCAGACGTACGACGACGCAGTGACGTTGACCGGCGCGACGGTATTGGCGAGCAGCGGCAATCAGGCGATCACGCTCAACGGTGCCGTGAACGGCGCGCAATCGCTTGCGGTCAATACCGCGGGGGCGACGACGTTCGGCGCAGCCGCAGGCGCCACCACGGCACTCGCTTCGCTTGCGACCGATGCGGGTGGAACGACGGCGATCAATGGCGCTAGCATCCGTACCGCCGGCGCCCAGACCTACAACGACGGCGTGATCCTGAACGCGAACGCAACCCTCACCAGCACCAGCGGGGGTGCGGTTGCGTTCAACGGCACGGTAGACGGTCCCGGGTCGCTCAACGTGAATACCTCGGGCGCGACCACTTTCAACGGCGTCGTCGGCGGCACGACGGCGCTGGCGTCGATCGCGACCGATGCGCCCGGAACCGTCGCGCTCAACGGCGGCGCGATCACCACCGCCGGCGCGCAAACCTACAACGAGGCGGTGTTGCTCGGCGCCAGCACCACCTTGACGAGCACCGGCGCAGGCAGCATCGGCTTCGCCGGGAGCGTGAACGGCGCCCAGGCGCTCGCGGTGAACACGGCTGGCGTCACGACCTTCGGTGCGGCTGTCGGCAGCACCGCGCCCCTGGCCTCGATCGCGACCGATGCCGGTGGGTCGACTGCCATCGATGGGGCCAGCGTGGCGAGCAGCGGCGGACAGAGCTACGGCGACGCGGTCGTTCTCGCCGGCGCGACGACAATCTCGACGGCAGGGGGCGTGCTCGATTTCGGCGGCACACTTACCGCGCCCAGCCCCGTGACGGTCAGCGGGGCGGGCGCCGTGACGGTCGCCCAAGGCGTCGGCAACCTGGCGCTCACGCTTGCAACCCCCACCACGGCCAGCGTGAATGCCAGCGGCAATCTGAGCGTACAAGGCACCGCCGATCAGACCATCGTGCTCGGCAATTCGTCCGCCGGCGGCACGCTGAATGTCGATGCGGCGGGCAGCGGCAGCATCACGCAACTCGCCGGTACGACGCTCTCGAGCGGAGGGAATTTGCGACTGCGCGCCCCGAACGGCGAGATCACGGTCGGCGACGTGAGCTCCACCACCCGCATCGAGCTCAACAATACCGGCCCGGCGCCCAACCTCGCCGGCGAAGGCAAGGCCATCATGCAGCACGCCGACACCAAGCTGAGCGCCCCGTTCGTGCGCCTGCTCGGCGGGTTCAACGGCCTCGGCCCGGACGGCAACGCGCTGGGCGAGCGCACCGCGCCGATCCGCTTCGGCGACAACGTGCAGCAGGTCGATTACGCCGCGCCGGTCGATTCGCTGGTTTTCTTCGCGGGCCCGATCCAGCTGCAGGAATCGAAGCGCATCTTCCTCATCAATCCGCCCGGGGGCACGGAGACTTTCGACTACAACGGCGGCTCGGGCCGCGTGGCGAGCAACGTCGCCGGCGAGGTGGTCGGCGGCATCACCTCGCAGATCACCGACCAGGTGGACGAGAGCTTCCGGCCGGGGCGCATCGATCAGGCGATCCTGTTCGGCTTCCAGGGCGATCTTTCGATTGCGACGCTGCCGGTGTTCGGCGCCATCAAGGGCGTTCTGCTGCCTCCGCTGAGCGCCGACGAAGAGGCCGAGCGCAAGCGGCGCCAGTAGGCACCGGCGCCGGCTTTTCGCCTGCGCGTCCATGATGCCCGCCGCCATGCCGATGGAATTTTCCGGACTGGATCGAGCCGGGCCGCGCGAGCAGGCGAGCCGAGCGCTTGCCCGATGCCCAGTCGCGATCGGTCCGCGCCCATCGTGACCCGCCCGATTCAGCAGGCCGTTCTGTTCGCCGACGTGAGCGGCAGCACTCGCCTGTACGAACGCCTCGGGGATCGTCTGGCGCTGGCGCTGATCGAGCGTTGCGTGGACGTCATGCAGCAGGCAACCCGCCGCTACCAGGGCTCGGTGGTCAAGACCATCGGCGACGAGGTGATGGCGGTGTTCGCCGACGCGGTCGTCGCCTGTCGCGCCGCGGCCGAAATGCACATTATGATGTTGAGCTATCAGGGCCGCGAGTACCGCGTGGACGACGATCATCCCACTCTGTCGCTCGGTCGCGATGTCCGCGCCGACATTGCCCTGCAGGACAAGCTCGCCTCGCGCAATCATTGCCGGATCGAAAAGACGCGCGACAAGTTCACGTTCTTCGATTTCAGCTCGAATGGCTCCTACGTCCGTATCGGCGAGGGCGAAGAGCTGCTGGTGCGGCGCGAATCGATCGCGCTGCGCGACAGCGGCGCCATCTGTTTCGGCCGCCCCGTGGACGAGGAGCCGGCTGCAGCCGTTCGCTTCGAGGTGGTCGTGAAAGGCTGATCGCGCCGGCCGCGACGGCAAAAAAACCGTGTCTTACCGTGGCCATTGACGGCAGCTCGAGGATCAACCGCGCTTGAGCGCTTCCCGGCGCCTTTCGATGATGGCCTTGACCTCCGGTCCGCCCAGCCTCGCGGCCTCGTTGTACCAGCGGGTCGCCTCGATCACGTCGCGGTTGTTGATGTAGTAGTCGCCCAGCTCGAGCGCAGCCTGCGCGTTTCCCGCGCGTGCGGCTTGCGTCAGGGCCCGGATTCCTTCGCGCGTCTTGCCTTCGGCCATGAGCGCTCTTGCGAGCTTGTAGCGCTCGGGCCCGGATACCTGCGCCTGTTGTTCGCGTTTCTGGCGCTCCGCATCTGCCTGCTTCTCGGCTTCCTGCTGCTTCTGTTTCTGCAACTCGCTCTGGCGCTGTTTTTCCTGACGCTGGCGTTCGGCTTCGGCCTGACGCTGGCGTTCGGCTTCGGCCTGGCGCTGGCGTTCGGCTTCGGCGCGCTGCCTTTCCGCTTCGGCCTGACGCTGGCGTTCGAGCTCCGCCTGGCGCTGGCGTTCGAGCTCCGCCTGGCGCTGGCGTTCCTGATCCTGGCGTTTCTTTTCCAGCTCGGCCTGGCGTTGTTTTTCGAGCTCCTGCTTTTTCTTCTCCGCTTCGGCTAGGCGCTGTCTTTCGAGCTCTTGTTTCTTCTTTTCCGCATCGGTTTGGCGCTGCTTCGCCTGTTCTACCGTCTTCTTCCGCTCCGTCTCGGCCCGAGCCTGGTTTGCCGCCTCGGCCTGCTTCTGCTGCTCGAGATCTGCCTGTTTCTGCTTGTCCAGCTCGGCCTGCTGTCGTTGCGCTTCCTCGGCTTGACGTTGCTTCGTCAGTTGCTGCTCCGTGTCGGGCTGTGCCTCGGTCTCGCGTGCGCCCGGGGCCTGCGTCGTGGTCTGCGGGCTCGTCGATGTCGTCGTGTCCGGTGCCGACGCCAGCCATACGCCCCCGCCGATGGCAACCGCCAGCGCGGCGCCGATCATTGCGGCCAGCGGAATTTTCCTGCTCGCGGGTGCGGGTAGCGGTTCGCGGGCCGCCGGCCGTTCCGGCGCGACCGCGGGTTGCACACGAGGCGTTGTCGCGGGCTCAGCGACCGTTTCGGCGACCGGCTCGGTAACCGAAGCGCGCACTGGCCGTGTGAGGCCGCCGACGGGCGAAGTCAGGCCCGTGGCGAGATCCATCGCGACCGTGGCGTCGTGATCGTTGCGAGCCGAGTCGCTTCGCTCTGTCGCTGGCGCGGCGATGGGGCTGGGCGCTTCCGGCCGCTCCGCCGTCGTCCCGGAGGGTTTCGGGGTGGCTTCCTTTTGCGGGCGTTCGCGCTCGGCTTCATCGCGCTGCTTGCGCTCGCCGGCCTCGCGCTTGGCGCGTGCCTGCTCGTGCTTGCGCGCACGCGCTTCCTCGGCAATGCGCCGGGCATTGTCCTCGGCTTCCTTGCGGGCGCGCTCGTCGGCTTCCTTGCGCGTCCGGGCCTCGGTGGAGGCGCGTTCCTCGGCTTCGCGCTTGGTCTTGGCCTCGGCTTCCTGTGCCGCACGTTGTTCCGCCTCGCGCTTCGCCTTCGCTTCGGCCTCCCGGCGTGCGCGCTCTTCCGCATCACGCCGTGCGTGCTCCTCGGTCTCGCGCCGTTCGCGTTGCTCGGCTTCGCGCTTTGCCTTGGCCTCGGCTTCCTGTCGTGCGCGTTGCTCGGTGTCGAGGCGCTGCCGTTCCTGCTCCTCGCGCTGCTTCTTCTCCTCGGTCTCGCGCCTGGCCTTCGCTTCGGCTTCCTGCTGCGCGCGCTCGTCGGCTTCGCGCTTCGCCTGCGCTTCGGCTTCGCGCCTGCGCCGTTCCTCCAGCTCGCGGCGCGCCTTCTCTTCGGCTTCGCGCCGTTTCTGCTCGTCGGCCTGACGGCGCGCCTGGGCTTCGGCCTCCTTGCGCGCCCGCTCCTGCTCGGCGAGGCGCGCCTTCTCTTCGGCCTCGCGGCGTGCGGCCGCTTCGGCTTCGGCGCGAGCACGCTCGGCGGCTTCCTGGCGTGCGCGCTCCTCGGCTTCCTTGTTCGCTTTTGCTTCGGCTTCCAGCCGCTTGCGTTCCTGCTGCTGCTTGCGCAGCTGGTCGGCTTCCGCGTTCGCGCGCTCTTCTGCTTCGCGCCGCAGCCGGTTACCCGATTCGGTGTTCGGCGCGATGCGGATCTTGCTCGGCTGGTGAACGACGGTCGTTTCAGGTTGGAAGGGCTGCGCCTCGGCCTGCAGCCGTGTCATCCGGCGGCGAGCAAGCGCAGCGAAGCGGCTCGCCGGGAATGCCTGCAGGAACGCGTCGAAATCCGACAGCTCGCTGCTGTCCTTGATCTCGCGCCAGAACTCGAGCTCGGCCTGCAGCGAAATGTCGGATGCGGTTGCGCTGGTGTCCGTGGTCTTGCGGGGCGCTTCGGCCGGCGTCGGCGCTAGGTTGCCGATATCGGCCGGGAGCGCCTTTGCGTCGAGCACGAGGTCGAGCGCCTGCTCGCCGGTCGCAGCCTTGCGCAGCGCTTCGGCGAACGCCCCGGCCGTGTCAAATCGATCCTCGGCCCGCTTCGCCAGCGCCTTGCCCACCACCAGGTCGAGCGTGCGCGGAATGGAGAAATTGATCTCCGAGGGCGGAATGGGATCCTGCTTGAGAATCTGCTGGATGATCGTGTAGCCGCCGCCGGTGAACGGCCGTTCGCCGGTGAGAAACTGGTACGCCATGACGCCGGCGGAAAACACGTCGGAGCGGCCGTCGACCGGCAGGCCCTGGTGCTGCTCGGGCGACATGTAGGCCGGCGTTCCGATGCGGGTTCCGACTTGGGTCATCATCGACGATTCGATGCGCGCGACACCGAAGTCCGCCACTTTGACGCGGCCTTCGTCGGTGATCATGATGTTCGCCGGCTTGATGTCGCGGTGAACGACGCCGTTGCGATGCGCATGATCGAGCGCATCGAGCACGTCGCACATGATGCGAACGGTCTGGGCGAGGTCGAAGCGCTGGTCGGACTCGAAGAACTTGCGCAGCTCCTTGCCCTTGATGTACTCCATCGCGATGAAGGCAAGACCCAGTTCCTCGCCGTAGTCGTAGATGGAGACGATGCCGGGGTGGCTGAGCCGTCCGGCGGCCTGGGCTTCGCGCTTGAACCGGCCGAGCAGCTCGACGGCCTCGTCCGGGTCCATGGTGTCTTTCGCGATCGTCTTGATCGCGACCCGGCGCTCGATCATCGGATCGAAACCGTCATACACGATCCCCATCGCACCTTTTCCGAGCGTGCCACGGATCTCGTATTTGCCGAGTTTCTTGAGGGCTTCTGCTGCCACCGAGGATCGTTGTTAGGGGTTCAAGCGCTGCCGGGACGAGCGCAGTCCTGACACACGGCAAGATTTGTGCCGTCCGCGTCGGGATTATTTTGTGCCCGAAGCCTTATGTCAATCGTCCAAAACAATGACAAAGAAGGACTTATCGGCGTTTTGCGGGCCGGCTTTACGGCCCGGCGAGCGCCGCTGCCCCGGGAAGCGGGGCGGCCGACGACAAGAAGCCTCGCGGCGCCGGAAGTTCGTCGACCGCCGCAGCCGAGACCTGCGCGGCCGCCCTCGGATGCCTGTAGTTGCGGTGGTACTATGCGACGGTGTCCGGCAATAGCCGGACGACAATACCAAGGGGGACCATGACCGGGGCACGCATCCACGCCCGCGCTGCGCCGCCGCCCGCCGTTCCGGCCGGTATGCCTGGCCGTCGCATCGAATAGGGCGAGCCATGGCCGGCGACGGTTCGCATCCCGATCGTCTGCACGCGGCCGAGGCGCCTCATGCTGCGCCTCTCGACGGCCAGCCCGAGATGGTTTGCCGTTTCCGCTTCGACGGAACGATTCTTTTCGTCAACGGCGCTTACGCGCGGGCCCGCGGCAGCACGCCCGAGGCGATGGCAGGGCGCAACTTCTGGGATTTCATCGCGGAAGACGATCGCGCATCGGTGCGCTCGATGCTGGAGGGCCTGACGCCGGAGCTGCCCGAGGCTCGCATCGAAAACCGGTTTCACACCGCAGACGGCGATCGCTGGACCTTGTGGGCGAACCGCGCGTTGAAGTTCGACCCGCGCGGGGGTCTGCTCGAAGCCCAGTCCACCGGCATCGACATCACCGAGCGCAAGCGGGCGGAGGAAGCACTGGCGGTGAGCGCGCGGCGCATGGGTGCACTGTACCAGCTGACCGACCGGATGCAGCACGCGGGGCTGCTCGGCGAGATCTACGAGGCCGCACTCGACGCCTTGGTGCAGGCGCTCGGCTGCGACCGGGCCGCGATCCTGCTTTTCGACGCATCCGGCGTGATGCGCTTCGTCGCCTGGCGTGGGTTGTCGCAGACACATCGGAACGCCGTCGAACGCTACGCTACCGGTCGCCTCGACGACCCCGATGCAACGCGCCCCTTCGGTCTTGCCGGGCTTGCGCAGGCCGAGCTGTCGCAGGACCTGCTCGCTGCGCTTGCCGCGGAAGGCATACGGGCTGGCGCTTGCGTTCCGCTGGTGAGCGAGGAGCGGCTCATCGGCAAGCTGATGGTCTTCTTCGACGCTGTGCACGCGCTCGCCGACGACGAATTTGGCGTCGCGCTGACCATCGGCAATCAGGTCGCATTCGGTTTGCAGCGCCTTCGGGCAGAAAGCGAACGGCGCGATGCCGAGAAGCGCCTGCGGGCGAGCGAGCAGGAGCTGTCGGACTTTTTCGAGACCGCTGCGATCGGCCTGCACTGGGTCGGGTCGGACGGCACCATCCTGCGCGCCAACCAGGCCGAGCTCGCCATGCTGGGCTATGCGCACGAAGAATATGTCGGCCGGCATATCGCGGAGTTCCATGTCGATCGCGTGATCATCGACGATATGCTCGCCTGCCTGCGCCGGGGCGAGGCCGTGCGCGATCGCGCCTCGCAGATGCGGCACAAGGACGGCTCGATCCGGGACGTGCTGATCAATTCGAGCGTGCTGTTCGAGAACGGCGAGTTCGTCCATACGCGTTGCTTCACGCTCGACATCACCGAGCGCACGCGCTCGGCGCAGGCGCTGGCCGAGAGCGAGCGCAGCCTCCGGCTCGTGTCCGACAACGTGCCTGCCCTCATCAGCTACATCGACAAGGACCATCACTATCGCTTCGTCAACGCACGTTACCGCGACTGGCTCGACATCGACCAGGATTCGCTGTCCAACATCCACATGCGCGACATGCTGGGCGGGGAGATCTACGAGGGACGCCTGCCGTATGTCGAACGGGTACTCAAAGGCGAAACCGTGCGCTTCGAAAGCGTCACGCCGCATCGGGCGTCCGGATATCGCGCGACCGACGTGAGCTACGTGCCGCACATCGACCGTAACGGCGTGGTGCAGGGTTTCTATGTCCTCGGCTTCGACATCACCGATCGCAAGCGCACCGAGGAGGCATTGAAGGAAACCGACCGGCGCAAGGACGAGTTTCTCGCCACGCTTTCGCACGAGCTGCGCAATCCGCTCGCGCCGCTGAAGAACTCGCTGCATCTGCTGCGCCTGCTGTCGAGCCCCGACGCGCGGACGAGCGCGGTGCACGAGATGATGGAGCGCCAGGTGAACCACCTGGTGCGGCTCGTGGACGATCTGCTGGAGATGTCGCGCATCAGCCGTGGCGTGCTGGAGCTGCGTCCGGAGCGGGTGGACCTGAGCGCCATCGTGCGCAATGCGGTCGAAACCAGCCAGCCGTTGATCGAGCGCGCGGGGCATCGCCTCGAGCTGACGCTGCCGCAACGCACCTTGTGGCTCGACGGTGATCCGGTTCGCCTGGCGCAAATACTTTCCAACCTGCTCAACAACGCGGCCAAGTACACCCCTGCCGGCGGGCGCATTGCCTTGCACGCCTGGGAGGACGTCGCCGAGATCGTCATCGTCGTCAAGGACAATGGCATCGGCATCGCGCCCGAGGCTCTAGTGCGCATCTTCGAGATGTTCAGCCGCGGCGAACACACCGACGAGCCGGGCGATTCGAGCTTAGGGATCGGCTTGCCGCTCGCGCGGCGGCTGGCCGAAATGCATGGCGGTTCGATCGAGGCGCGAAGCGAAGGCCGCGGCCAGGGCGCCGAGTTCCTGCTGCGCCTGCCGCTCGCCGCCGAGCAGCAACCCGGTGCGGCGGCCGAGCGGCCCGACGAGGTCTGTGCGGCGAAGAAGCGCGTGCTGGTGGTCGACGACAATCGCGATGCCGCCAGCAGTCTCGGCATGCTGCTCGAAGTCCTGGGCGCGCAGGTGAGCGTGGTGCACAGCGGCCCGGATGCGCTGGAGGCGTTCGCGCGCTTCGCGCCCTCGCTCGTGCTGCTCGACATCGGTATGCCGGAGATGGACGGCTACGAAGTCGCGCGCCGCATTCGAGGTTCGTTTCCCGAGCGCCGCGCCTCGATCGTGGCGCTCACCGGATGGGGACAGGAGGAAGACCGGCGCCGGGCGAGCGCCGCCGGCTTCGATCATCACCTGACCAAGCCTGCCGACATCGAGGACCTGCAGCGGCTGCTCGCCTCGGACGATGCCACGGGTAATAATGCCGATGCTGCCACGCAGTACCGCATGTCGATCGCGTCCCGCCGCCCTGAGCGGAAAACCTGAGAGGAGAAAAGCCATGCCGTTCTATCAGCTCGACGAATTGGAGAAGAAGCCCTCGCGGACCAACGGCAAGGTCGAGTCGGGGGCCGTTCCCGGGGAGTTCATGAAATTCGGGATCGTCACCAAGCCCGAGGGCGAAGGCCCGCCCCTGCACGAGCATCCCAACGAGGAGCAGTTCACCGTCGTCCTTTCGGGCGAGATGCATTTCGTGCTCGGTGACGAAGACCGGGTGGTCGGGCCCGGGACGCTGGTTCACATCCCGCGCAATACGCGCCACCGCTCGCGCCCGGTGAACGGGCCGGCGACGTTCATCACCGTGAAAAGCCCGTGCGGGGATGGGGACCTGACGCAGGATTACAAGATGCGCCCGGAGGCGAAGGAGATCGAAGCTTTGTATCCGGGCAAGCGGTGAGGTTCTGATCGCTTTCTTTCAGCCGCTGCGGGTCGCAAGAGAGTGAGAATTCGAACGAGGCGAAGCGCCTCAACGTCTCGCAGCGAACCTGGAACCACTACTTGAGCTCGACCTCGATGAACGAGAACTCATAGGCATTGCTGTTCACCACATTGTGAGCAACCCCGGCGAGGCGTGCATAGGACACGCCTGCCTCGAGCTCAACCTCGCGGGTACCGTTCGGTTCCACGAGCCGGAGTGTACCGGTAGTCATGGGTACGACCACGTAATCATGGGCATGAACGTGGTACTCGGTCTCGGCACCTGGCGCAAAGCGCCACTCTGTGACAATGACGCGTTCATTGTCGATCTGGACCGTGGGGATTGCCTTCATGGTCTCTTGGTCAGTTGCCGTGTGCGTGCTGCTAAACGGTGCGCATCACCTGCCCGACGACAGCACGCGAAGTGCGCCCTGTCCTGGCACTCTTCCATTCTTGATGCCGGAGCCAGCAAACAGCAACGTGCAATGGCGCTCCTGCCCATGAACTGCCCCTTGCGTTCGATCGCCCCGGTGATAGTGGCATTGCGCGCACGCGCCGGCAAGCTGCGGGCTAGCGTCGCGGCGTTCGTACCGGACGGCGGTTGCATCGCCGGACCCGGGTGGAACGACGGTTGCGAATGGTTCCGCATAGGGTATCAAGGAGGTATCGTCATGTTGAGCGAAAAGAAGGTCGCCATCCTGGTGGCCGAGGGTTTCGAGCAGGCGGAAATGACCGAACCGCGCAAAGCCCTGGAGGCGGCGGGCGCACACACCGAGATTGTTTCCCCGGCCCAGGGTCACGTGCAAGGTTGGAACCATTTCGACAAGGCGGATCGATTCCGCGTCGATGTTCCGATCGATGCCGCGTATGCGGACGACTACGATGCGCTGCTGCTGCCGGGTGGCGTTGCCAATCCCGACCAGTTGCGCACCAATCCCAAGGCGGTGCAATTCGTCAAACGCTTCGTCGAGAGCGGCAAGCCCGTGGGTGTCATCTGCCACGGACCGTGGACGTTGATCGAAGCCGGGGTGCTGAAAGGCCGTACGATCACCTCGTGGCCCTCGCTCAAGACCGATTTGACGAACGCCGGCGCTTCGTGGGTCGACCAGGAAGTGGTGGTGGACAAGGGCCTGGTTTCCAGCCGCAAGCCGGACGACATCCCGGCGTTCAGCCGCAAGCTCATCGAGGAGATCGACGAGGGCCAGCATCGGCGCGGGAAACAGGTGGCCTGACCATGCGCATCCGGCGCATGCTCGCAGTGCTCGGCATCGCGGTTGCGTTGGGCGCGCCGACAGCGTTCGGGGCGGAAGGCGGTCAGCCCCGCGGCTCGGTGCCGCCGGGGGCGAGTAAAGACGGAAGCCGTCCCAACGAAGGCGCGATCAAGGGCGGCTCGATCGAGCGGAAGAAAGATGCCGATCGCGCGCCCGAGGCCAGCCCGGATATCGAACGCTGTCGCGATCTCGAAGGCACGCTGCGCAGCCAGTGCGTCGCCGATGCGCGCAAGAACGAGCGCTCCGATCCGGGACGAAGCAAGAATCCTTGATTCCGCTACGTGGCTCGGCCGGGCGTAGGGCCTGCTCCGGTGCTCGGGGTGGGGGATTGCGGGGGAATCAAGCGAAGCCAGGCAACGCGTCCTATCAGGGAAGCGGAAGCATGGCCGCTACAGGCCCGCAACGAACTCCTCGATCAGCGCGTTGACCCGGGCCGGGTCTTCGGTGGGCGGAAAATGCCCGACCCCGGAGAGCTTGACGTAGCGCGAGCCGGCCACGGCCTGGTGGATTTCCAGCTCGTACTCCGGCGGCTGCCCCGGGTCGTCCAGGCCACGCAGGAGAAGCAGTTTCGGCTTCAGCGACGCGACGCGATCGCCCACGTCGAACGCGTCGATGGTCTTGAGATCGTGGTATTGCGACAAGGGCCCCACCTGGCGATGGCGCTCCATCAGTCGCTCGCGCAAACCCGGCTCGACGAATTTCATGGCGTGACGCTGGAATGCGATCCATTCCTCGTACACGGCCGGGTCTTCGAGCGCACGCAGGCGCAGCTCGTAGGTTCCGGGCTTGCGGACCTTCGGCCGTGCGGCGACGGTCATGATCACGAGCCCTGCGACTTCGTCGGGATAGTCGAGCCCGTACTGCAGTGCGATGGAGGCGCCGAGCGTATAGCCGACGAGGACGAGATTCTTGTTGAGGCCCTGGGCCCATAGCCACCCGCGCACCCACTCGGTATAGCGGGCAACATCGGGGCAACGTGTGCCTTCCAGGTGTCCGGGCAAACTGGGCGCGACGCTGCCCTTGAAGTGCTGCAACTGATGGGTGTAGGCGTCGGCGCATGCACCGGCGCCCGGTCCATGAATAAAAACGAGTTGTGCCATTCGATCCTCCCTTTTTTACTGCCAGCACCCGGCATTGGGCGCCTCCAATCCGGGCACGCCACGTGCATAACACGCATCCACTGCCCAAAAGTCAGCTACCAAAGGTTGTACAAGAAAAGGGTGCGCGATCCGATGCGACACCCGCGCAGTTTCAGGTTGCGGCGGTGCTCTTGCCGTTCGCCGCCTGAAACCGGCGCGAACGCCCGCGGTAGCCTTTCCTAGCCTGCCAGCGCCTCCCCTTGCTGGCTTGCCAGCGTCTCCTTTGGCTGGCTTGCCCGCGTCTGTTTCGGCCGCACTCCCTGCTGCTCCAGCACCGACTGCAGCACTTCGTAGTAGTGCCAGCCGTTGATGCGCGTGCGGCCGAGAAAAATCGTCGGCGTATTCATGATGCCGATGCGGCGCGCGCCGTTGACTGCATCGAGCGCCCGCTCGAGATACTCGCCGCCTTCGAGCGCTGCCTTCATCTCGGCCGGCTCGATGCCAACGCGCTCGCCCGCCGCCACCAGGGTGTCCTGCTCGGCGATGTCGGCGTCCTGCGTCCACATCAGATCGTACAGCGCGGTCTTGAACTCCAGATCGAGGCCGCAATCGTAGGCGAGCTCCAGGGCCTCGAACGCACGGAAGCTGTACTGGCGCTTCTCCGGAAAACGAATGCGCGGATACTGCTCGGGGGCCATCTCCTGGATCCAGGCCTTCAGGCGCTCGCGCTTGGCCTGCGCTTCCGGCGTTTTCTCGCGCGGCGCGCCCTCGAGCGGCGTTTCGGGATGCAGCCAATGCGGCCGCCACAGCGGTTTCAGGTCGTACTCGCGCGCGAGCCGGTCGATCTGATCGACGGCAAGATAGCTGTACGGACAGACGAAATCCGCGAACACCACCACGCGAAAACCTGCATCCGCTTGCACGTTCTCCGTCATTTCGCGTCTCCTTCCGAAATGGTGAAATCGCCTTCAGCCACTTGCCACGTCACTTCCCCGCTCCCTCCGAGCCAGGGGTGAGGATGGTCGATGTCCAGCCGTCAAATCGCCCGCGCCATGGCCTCCGCCGCTTCTACCGCCATCGCCTCGTCGGTGATGCCGCCTTCGAGGGCATCGCGATCGAAGGTCAGGAATGCCACGCATGCGCCGGCGGGGCCGGTGACGAGCGGCTCGGCCTCGTCCTCGCCGCAGCTATAGCGCAGTCCCGGGGCGCCGATCTCTTGCGCTTGCATGATAACCGAACCGTCCAGAACGACCTCGTAGCGGCCATAGGGCGCAGGCGGCATGCCGAGCTGGGCGTGTGCCGGTGCGCGCACCACCACCGCCGCCGGGCCAAACCCAGGCGGCATGAGGTGCAGGAAGGAACCGCTTTCGGCCTGCGGCAAGGGCAGCCACTCCTGTTCGGATGCCAGCGCGGCGAACAAGCGGCCGCGCAGGTTGATGCGACGGCGCGCATCGAGGTTCACCATCGAAATGATGCCGCCGGCCTTGGGATGCAGCACGAGCATGTCGTGGCCTCCGGACACGGCGAACGGCCCATAGGGCACGTTGTGATCGGTGTAGTGGATGGCGAGCGCTTCCAGGTGCTTCACGCCGCGCGGAAAATCCATCGCTCCGTGGAGCAGCAGCTGGAATTGCGCGGTCAGATGCATGTGGGCGTACACGGAGGGGCAGTCGTCGAAGCGGAACCGGAGCGCTTCCGGTCCGCCGTCCTCACCGGGGAGCAGAACCTGGCAGGCGAAGGTGATGCCTTCGGTTTCGCCGCGCTTCCAGGGCGCCTTGGCGGCATCGACGACGTAGCACGCTGGCATGACGGGTCTGCGGCGAGATTGCGCAGCCAGTTAGCGTCCCGCCGCCGGCGGCTCGAAGCGCACGGCAATCGCGGCCGAGGCGATGACGATCTCGTCGTGAGCGCCTTCCTGCGGCACGTCGAGCCCGCCCTTCACCGCCCTGACGCTGACTTGTCCGCGCGGAAGGGACTTCTTCACGGCCTCGAGGTCGACCTTGTCCGGCTGCTGGACGCCGATCGTGACCTCCACCTGGATCGCGTTCCGATCCAATCCGAGCGAGCCGACGAAGGCGAGCGACGAGTGGTGCAGGGCATCCTGCACGGCGCGCAGCGCCGCCGTGGTGTAGTTGCTGCCGTGCAGGTCGTTGCCGGTGCCGAGCTCGAGGATTGCGCGCTTGAGTGCCATGGCGGTCTGCTCCTCAGATGTCCAGCCGGACGATGGCGGCGGCGCTGGCGATCACGGTGGAGCCGGTGCCTGCGTCGTTCGGGATCTCCAGGCCGCCTTCGATCACGTGCACGGTGCCGGTGCCGTGCGGCAGGACGGCCAGGATCTGTTTCTTGTCCACCTGCTCGGGCTTCGGCACGCCGATGTGAATTTCCACCTGCATCGAGTCGGTCGGCTTGCCGAGCGCATCCGCGATGCCGAGCGAGTTGTGCCACAGCGCATCGCGCAGCGCCCGCACCGCCGCCTTGGTGTAGTCGGCGCCGCGGATGTCGGTGCCCATGCCGATCTCGATCGCCACGCGCTTCATTGTCATCACCGTCGCCCCATCACCGTTGCCTGATTCGGTTCTTGCCCGAGTTCGTGCCCGTATCATGCCACAGGGCTCGCGCGGGGAGGGAAATTGGGACGCACACGGAGGGAAATTGGGACGCACACAATTTTCTTTCGCTGGCGGTTACGGTACACACACACCGTGAAAATTGTGTGCGTCCCAATTTCCCCACCAATTTCCCAATTTCCGCGGCTGCCGGGGTCGCTGGGCTAAACTCCGTAGTCGATGCAAACCGAGCTTTTCACCGCGACGCCGCCGTTGCCCGAAAGTAAACGCCGGCAGCACAGCATCGCGCCGGCGCAAGAGCTGCGCTATTCGATTACCTTGCGAACGGCCAGGCGCGTTCGTGGTTAAGCTCGAGCGCGGCTTCTACGACCGCGACACGATCCAGGTCGCGCAGGAGCTGCTCGGGAAATTGCTCGTGCGGGTGATCGATGGAGCCGAACGGATCGGGCGCATCGTCGAGGTCGAAGCCTACCTGGGACCGCACGACCTCGCGGCGCACTCGGCGCGAGGGCTCACGCCGCGAACCCGGGTGATGTTCGGTCCGCCCGGTCACGCCTACGTGTATCTGATCTATGGCGTCTATCACTGCATGAACGTGGTGACGCAGGCCGAAGGCACTGCGTCGGCCGTGCTGTTGCGCGCGCTGGAACCCGTTCGCAATGTCTGCGCACGTACTCAGGGTCCGGGCCTGCTGTGCCGGGCGCTGGAGATCGACAAGCGCCTGAACGGTCACGACCTGCTGAGCGAGGACTTCTTCGTCGCAGCCGACGGGCCGGCACCGCGTTTCTCCATCGCAAGGCGCCCTCGCATCGGCGTGGACTATGCCGGCTTGTGGGCGCGCCGGCTGCTGCGCTTCTATATCCGGGGCAATCCGTATGTTTCGCGTAAATGAGGAGGTGCAGTCTCGGAGGAGGGGCGGCGCAAGAGTACCTTGAACAAAATGGACATACTGATTTTCCCTGGCTTCGCAGTTAACGGCCAATGAGCCTGCAATAATTCAGGCACGTGAAATAGGGACGCACACAATTTCCGCAAGTTATGTGTGTTCCCCGGAAATTGTGTGCGTCCCTATTACAGGAGAGGCTCGATGAAACTCGGTTACTTCACCATGCCCATGCACCCGCAGGGGCGCAGTCCGACCGAGACCCTGCAAGAGGACCGGCAATCGATCATCCTGGCCGACAAGCTGGGTTTCCACGACGCCTTCGTCGGCGAGCACCTGACCGAGAAGACCGAGAACATCGTGAGCAGCATGCTGTTCCTGGCAACGCTCATCAGCGACACCAGGAACATCAAGCTCGCCACCGGCACCAGCAACCTGTCGCAATGGCACCCGGTCATGATCGCCTCGCACGCCGCGATGTTCGACCATCTCGCCAAAGGCCGCTTCGTCTTCGGCATCAGCGCGGGCGCGCTGCGGTGCGACGCCGAGGCGCTCGGCACGCTGAACGAGAATCGGCAGAAGATGTTCGAGGATTGCATCGAGGTCGTCCTCGAGCTGTGGAAAGGCGAGTATCCGTACAACATCGACATCCCGGGCAATCGCTACAAGGTGACCACGGCCACGCAGAGCAACCTGGAGATCGGCCGCGGGTTCCTTTACAAACCGTATCAGAAGCCTCGGCCCGAGATCGTCGGCACGGTGGTCGCGCCGTTTTCCAAGGGCGTGATCGCGATGGGCGAGAAGGACTTCCATCCGCTGTCGGCCAACTTTCTGCTCTCGAAGTGGCTGCCCAGCCACTGGCAGAACTACAGCGAGGGCAAGCGCAAGGCGGGGCAGGTCGCCGATCCCGCTGATTGGCGCATCGCGCGCACGATCTTCGTCGCAGACGACGAAACGACCGCGCGCCGCTACGCGATCGAGGATCCAAGAAGCCCGTATCGCTTCTACTGGAAGATGATGTACACCAAGATGCTGCTGGGCGGGCGTCATGCCGTGTTCAAGTCTCATCGGGAGCAGCCCGACTCGGAGCTCACGGAAGACTACGTGCTCGACAACCTGGTGATCCACGGCACTGTCGACCAGGTGGTGGACCAGATCCTGGCGTTGCGCGAGGAAGTCGGGGATTTCGGCGAGCTGGTCTACGCCGGCATGGACTGGGTCGATCCCCAGCTCACCACGCGCTCGATGGAGCTCATGGCCAACGAAGTCATGCCGCGCGTGAATGCGGCGATAGAAAAATCGAGCCCGCGCGCCCACGCCACGGCCTGAACGACTGCAACCGAAGGAGGCAGGAGAAGGCATCATGCGTAAACTCACCGCATTTTTCATCGCGGGGACGCTGCTCACCCTGTGCGGCCCGGTCTGGTCCGCGCAATCGGACGCGTACCCCGTTCGGCCGATCCGTCTGGTAATCGCCAACATGTCCGGCTCGGCGCCCGATACGGTCGGGCGTCTGATCGGCCATGGGCTGAGCGAGCTCTGGGGCCAGCAGGTGGTCGTCGACAACCGCCCGGGCGCGACCGGTCTGATCGCCGCCGACGTGGTGGCGCGCGCAGCGCCCGACGGCTATACGCTGTGGCTGCCGACCATGACGCAGCTCATCGCCACGCTGAAGGCGCAAAAGCACATGCTGGTGCGCGACTTCGCTCCCGTGAGCCTGGTGGCGTCGACGCCGTTCGTGATCGTCGTCGGCTCCCAGGTTCCGGTGAAGACGTTGCCGGAATGGATCGCCTACGCCAAGGCGCGGCCGGGGAAGCTCAGCTACGGCTCCTCCGGCATGTGGGGGTCGTCGCACCTGTGCATGCACACGATCAACGAGCTCGCCGGCATCGACGTCGTCCATGTCCCGTACAAGGGCAGCGTAACGATCCTGAACGACATCGTCGCCAGCCGCATCCAGGTGTACTGCCCGGCGGCGCCGTCGCTGCCCGCGTTCACGCAGAACGGCCGCGTCAAGATGCTGGCCGTGACCTACACCAAGCCGACCAAGCTGGTACCCGACGTGCCGCCGGTGGCCGAAACCCTGCCCGGGTTCGAGCTGCTCGGCTGGTACGGTCTGCAGGCTCCGGCCGGGACGCCCGCGCATGTCGTTGCGAAGATCCATGCCGGCCTGGCGAAGGTGTTGCACAAGCCGGAGCTCGCGCAGAAGCTACTGGCGGTCGGCGCCGAGGCGGTCGGGACCTCGCCCAAGGAATTCACGACCTTCCTCCAGGAGGAGACCAAGCGCTGGGAGAAGGTTTTGCGCCAGGGCGGCGTGATCCTGGGCGCGCAATCGAACTAGGATTCTCTCCAGGCGCGAGCGTAGCCTGCGGAATCGAAGTCTGGCACGGCGCGTGAAAGGCGGCGCATGAGACTACCGGGCGAGGGGCCCCACTTGTGGGGATCGACCGCAAGTCGAACTGCGGCCGAGCCGCTAGAGGCTTGGCGGTTGATCATCCTTGCGGGTTCGGAGGCGGCCACCATCGTTCGATGATGGAGAGCGCCATGGGCACGAAGGCAAAGGGCAGGAAGCAGGCGCCGGTGAAGGAGCCGCCGGAGAAGCGTCCGCCGGTGAAGGAGCCGGGCCGCAAGCCGGCGCCTGCGAAGGCGAAATAAGCGCGTCATTCCCGCGCAGGCGGGAATCCAGGGAGGCGAAGCTGTACGTGGCGAGCGTGGTCTTCGCGTCCGCCCAGCTACGAGTGCGCGGCGACTGACACCAGCCGTTTCGGCCGCTTCGTTCCGCGCGTGCGAGAGAGCAGGAACAACACGATCGCCACGTTCAGCAGATTCCACGCGGTGCCGTTGAGGAACGCGGCGCGATACGAGCCGGTCATGTCGAAGATTGCTCCGGACATCCAGCCGCCGAGCGCCATGCCGTAGAGCGAGCACATGAGCACCGTGCCGACCCGGGTGCCGGCCTCCTTGGGGTCGAAGTGCTCGCGAACGATCAGCGCATAGCTCGGCACGATGCCGCCCTGGAACAGGCCGAACATCCCGGCGATGATGTAGAGCGATGCCAGGCCGTCGGCGACGAGAAAGCCGAGCAGCGCGATCCCCTGCAGCACCGAGCCGAGCAGCAGCGTCTTCAAGCCGCCGATGCGATCCGAGATCCAGCCCGAGATGAGGCGGCTCGCGATGCCCATGCCGAGCATGAGCGAAAGCATCTCAGCGCCGCGAGCCGCGCCGAATCCGAGGTCGCCGCAATAGGCGACGATGTGCACCTGGGGCATCGACATCGCCACGCAGCAGGCGACACCGGCGATGCCCAGCAGCGATTGCAGCGCGCCGGGCGACATACCGAGCGGGCGGCTGAAATGGCTTGGCGCCGGCGTGACGGCGGCG
>WHTS01000023.1 GCA_009377585.1 Betaproteobacteria bacterium | reverse complement strand
TCGCGCGCTCGACCGACGTATTCTCGGTCGGCATGACGCTCTACGAGCTGCTGACCGGGCAGCCCGCGGTCGCAGGCGGCAACGTATTCGAAGTGCTGCACAAGATCGCCAACCAGCCGTTCCGGGCGCCCTCGACGCGCAACAGCGAAGTGACCGAGGAGCTGGACCAGATCGTCATGCGCGCGCTGGCGAAGAACCCGGCCGAACGCTACGCCGATGCGCAGGAGATGCGCCGCGCGCTCGCGCACCATTGCCGGCCGAGCGAGGACGACGCCACGACGCAGCCTTCGTCGGATGGCTCGGGTGCGATCGAGTTCCTGTTGAACCGCATGCGCCACAAGTCCGGCTTTCCGGCGCTGTCGGGAACGATCAGCGCCATCAACCGCGTGACGGCGGGCCCGGAGCAGAGCGTGCAAGCGTTGAGCGAAGTGTTGCTGAAGGACTTCGCCCTCACCAACAAGCTCCTGCGGATGGTGAATTCGACCGGCTACGGACATTTCGGCGGCACCATCAGCACCATATCGCGCGCGGTCCTCATCCTCGGCTTCAACGCCGTGCGCGACATGGCGATCACGCTGGTGCTGTTCGACCATCTGCACAACAAGGGCCAGGCGACGAAACTGCGCGAGGAGGTCATTCACTCGCTTTTCACCGGCATCATCGCACGCAGCCTCGCGCGCAATGCCGGGGTGCGCGATGCCGAGGAAGGGTTCATCTGCGGGGTGTTTCGCGGCCTCGGCCGCCTGCTGGCCGGGTTTTACCTCTACGACGAGAGCCTGGAGGTGACGCGCCGGATCCAGCACTCGGCGCTCGGCGAAGAGGCGGCCTCGAAAGCCGTGCTCGGCGCTTCCTACAGCGAGATCGGCGCGGCGGTCGCCCGCAGCTGGAATCTTCCGCCGGGAATCATCGCCGCCATGCGACCGCTGGAAGCGGAACCGCCCGTCAAGCCGGAAAACGCGCAAGAGCGGCTACGGCTGGTCGCAGCGCTGGCCGAAGCGGTATCCGATGCCGCTTGCGCCGGGTCTGCGCCACAGCGTGACAAGCAGCTTGCGGCGATTGCCCGGCGCTTCGGCGCCGCAATCCCGATCGACGAGAAAAAACTTCTCGCCACCGCGAACGAATCGGTGCAGCAACTGCTCGACGACGCGGCGCACTTGCTGGGCGACAGCCGCACGAGCCGCTTCTGCCAGGGGTTGCGCCAGACCGCGGGCGCAGCCGCGGCGGATGCCATGCCCGACGCCGACACGCTGGAGCGGGTGATCGAGCAAACGACCCGGATCGCAGCGAGCGTGGCCGAAGCGCACGAACAGGAACCGGCTCAGGTCCTCGCCGCCGGAATCCAGGACATCACCAACTCGCTCGTCGACAATGTCAACTTGAGCGATCTCCTGCGCATCATCCTCGAGACGATGTACCGCGGCATGGGCTTCACGCGGGTGATCCTGTTCATGCGCGACCCGCGCGCGTTCACGCTGACCGCCCGGTTCGGTTACGGCCAGGATCTCGACCGCATCGTCGGCCGGCTCAGCCTGCCTTTCGGCCGCAGCCAGGACGTTTTCTCCGTGTGCCTGGCGAAGAATGTCGATTTGCTCATCACGGACATCGAAGCGCCCAACATCCGCGCGCGCATTCCGGAATGGTTTCGCAAGGCCTCGCTGGGGCAGACCTTCGTGCTGCTGCCGATCGTGCTCGACAACAAACCGATCGGGCTGTTCTACGGCGAAAAGCCCCTGGCCGACGAGCTCACGGTCGAGGCGCGGGAGATGAACCTGCTCAAGACCCTGCGCAACCAGGCGGTACTGGCGTTGCGCCAGCGCCGTTGAGCTCGGGCGCGGTCCGTGGCGAAACGCCGGACCGAGCTTAGAACGTAGCCGGACGCTCCATCGTCTGCAGCAGCCGGGCGCTGGTCTGACGCAGGCGCTGCGACAGCATGGTGACCAGCTTGATGAGAATCTTCGCCCCGAGGCTCGGCTTTTCCAGGATGATGTTCGCCATGGCATCGCGCGTGAGCACCGCGAACACCGTGGTATCGGTGACGACACAGGTGGCGAAACGCGGCTCCCCGTCGATCATGGACATCTCGCCCAGCGTCATGCCGGGCCCGACGCTCGTCATCAGCTGGCGCTCGCCCTGCGCGTTGTTCTTGAAGATGTCCACCGCCCCGGAAATGACGAGCAGCATGAAATCGCCATCGTCGCCTTCGCGAATGATGGCCTGACCCGGTTGCGCGTTGTAGATCGCCATGTAGTCGGCGAGCAAACCGATGTCGTCGCGCTCGAAGTCGGCGAAGAAGAGCGAGCGCCCCACCAGATCGAAGATCTGCTGCGCGTACGACCCGCCGGCGCCGAGGTGCTCGATGTGCGACAGCAGCTCGACGCTCGAGCCGTGCAAGGAATCTTCGGCGTCATCGGCCATGCATACGCCTCAATGCCGGCTATTCTTCCTGGTCGCCCGCGATGCGGCGCGTGCGAACGCCCTCGGCCAGCGCATCGAGCAGGGGCACGGTATCTTCCCAGCCGATGCAGCCGTCGGTGATGCTCAGTCCGTACACGAGCTCCTTGCCGGGCACCAGATCTTGCCGTCCGCCCTGCAGATGGCCCTCGATCATGACGCCGAAAATGCGCTTGTCGCCGGCCGCCACCTGCGCGGCCACGTCGCGGCCCACTTCGCATTGGCGCTGGTACTGCTTGCTGCTGTTGGCGTGGCTGAAATCGATCATCACGCGCTGCGCGAGGCCCGCCGTGGCAAGCTCCTTACAGGCGGCTTCGACGCTCGGCGCATCGAAGTTGGGTTTGCCGTTGCCGCCGCGCAGGACCACGTGCGTGTCCTCGTTGCCCAGGGTGGAAACGATGGCGGAATGGCCGCCCTTGGTGACCGACAGAAAGTTGTGCGGCTGCTGCGAGGTGCGCACCGCGTCGACCGCGATCTTGAGATTGCCGTCGGTGCCATTCTTGAACCCGACCGGGCACGACAGGCCCGAGGCAAGCTCGCGATGCACCTGGCTCTCGGTGGTGCGGGCGCCGATCGCGCCCCAGGCGACCAGGTCGGCGATGTATTGCGGCGTGATCATGTCGAGGTATTCGACGCCGGCCGGCATGCCCAGCTCGTTCAACTCCAGCAGCAGTTGCCGCGCGGTGCGCAGGCCCTCGTTGATCCTGAAGCTCCCATCCAGGTCGGGATCGTTGATGAGCCCCTTCCAGCCCACGGTGGTGCGCGGCTTCTCGAAATAAACCCGCATCACGATCAACAGGTCGGCTGCCAGGCGCTGTTTCTCGCGCTCGAGCCGCTCGGCATACTCGCGTGCCGCACGCACGTCGTGGATCGAGCACGGGCCGATGATCACGAGCAGCCGGTCGTCCGCGCCATGGAGGATGCGATGAATCGCCTGCCGCGCTTCGACCGTGGTGTGTGCGGTACGCTCCGACGCAGGAAACTCCCTCAGCACGTGCGAAGGTGGAAGAAGCTCCTTGATCTCGCGAATGCGGGTGTCGTCGATGGCAGGGTGGATGGAGTTGGGTGCGCGCTGCATGGCTGGAACCGTCTGGCTCATCGAGGAAGCGAATTAGTATAAGCCGGATTGCCGGAGCGCGGCCGGCCCCGGCCGCGAATGCGCCGGGCCGGGAAGCATCGTTGGTCTGCGCGCTTGGAGCGATTTCAGCCGGTGCCGCCGACGGTGAGCCCGTCCACCCGCAGGGTCGGCTGGCCCACGCCCACCGGCACGCTTTGCCCTTCCTTGCCGCACGTGCCCACGCCGGAGTCGAGCGCCATGTCGTTGCCGATCATGGATACGCGTGTGAGCACGTCCGGACCGTTGCCGATCAAGGTGGCGCCCTTGACGGGCTGGGTGACCTTGCCGTCCTCGATCAGGTATGCCTCGGCGGCCGAGAACACGAACTTGCCGCTGGTGATGTCGACCTGGCCGCCGCCAAAGTTGACCGCGTACAGCCCGTTCTTGACCGAGGCGAGAATCTCCTGCGGATCGTGGCTGCCGTTGAGCATGTACGTATTCGTCATGCGCGGCATCGGGATATGCGCATACGACTCGCGCCGGCCGTTGCCCGTAACAGGAACGTTCATGAGGCGCGCGTTGAGTGAATCCTGCAGATACGCCCTCAGCACTCCGTCCTCGATCAGAACGTTGCGCTGGGTGGGATTGCCCTCGTCGTCGACGTTGAGCGAGCCGCGCCGTTTTTCCAGCGTGCCGTCGTCGACCACCGTGACGCCGGGTGCGGCGACCCGCTCGCCGATGCGACCGGAGAACGCCGAGCTGCCCTTGCGGTTGAAGTCGCCTTCGAGCCCGTGCCCCACCGCCTCGTGCAGCAGCACGCCCGGCCAGCCGGGCCCCAGCACCACCGTCATGGTGCCGGCCGGCGCCGGCCGCGCCGCGAGGTTCGTCACCGCCTGGTGCACCGCCTTGCGCGCATAGTCCTCGATCACCGCATCCGTGAAATAGCTGTAGTCGAAGCGCCCGCCGCCACCCGAGGAGCCCTGCTCGCGGCGAGCGTCCTGCTCGGCGATCACCTGCACCGACATGCGCACCAGCGGACGCACGTCGGCCACCATCATGCCGTCGTGGCGGGTGACCAGGACGACTTCGTATTCGCCGCCCAGATGGGCCATCACTTGCGTCACACGCGGATCGAGCGAGCGCGCATAGCGCTCGATGCGCTCCAGCAGCGCGACCTTGGCCGCGTCGTCCAGGCTCGTCAGCGGATCACGCGGCTCGTAGAGACTGCGGCCCTTGCCGCGCGTTGCGACCTGGACCGCACCGCCGCTGCCCTGACGGGCGATCGCTCGCGTCGCCAAGGCCGCGGAGTGCAATGCATCGAGGCTGATATCGTCCGAATAGGCGAACGCGGTCTTTTCCCCGCTCACCGCGCGCACACCCACACCCTGGTCGATCGCGAAGCTGCCGGACTTGACGATGCCCTCCTCCAGGCTCCAGCCCTCGGAGCGGCTGTACTGGAAATACAGGTCGGCATAGTCAACCGAGTGCGTCATGATGTCGCCGAAAACGCTCTGCAATTTGCCGATGTCGAGCGCGTAGGGGGCCAGCAGGCACTGATCCGCGGTCGCGAACAGGTTTTCCGCCAGCCGCAGGGCAGGCTCGCTCTGGATGGACATGAATGGGCTACCTTCGAAGTGTTCGAACCAACTCAGTATTGATTCGGATGGCGGGCCGGAGTTCGGCGGGAAACACCCGCAAGCTCGCCTTTCGTTAGATGGGGTCGAGTGTACGGTGTTCCAGAGCGGGCAGGGCGCCGCGCACGGCGGCGATCCGCCCCGGATCGAGCTCGGCGAACGCAATGCCCGGGCCGGTAGGCACCCGCGCCAGGATTTCGCCCCAGGGGTCGATGATCATGCTGTCCCCATGGGTACGACGGCCGCTCGCATGCACACCGCCCTGAGCCGGCGCCAGCACGTAGGCGAGGTTTTCCACCGCCCGTGCTCGCAACAGGGTCTCCCAATGCGCTTCCCCGGTGGTGGCGGTGAAGGCCGAGGGGACCACGATCAGCGCCACCGAGCCCATCCGCCGGTAGAGCTCGGGAAAGCGCAAGTCGTAGCAGATGGAAAGACCTATTCGGCCGAAGGGGGATTCCAGAACGACGATCTCCGTCCCGGGCTCGATCGTGTTGGACTCGACGTAGCGCTCGCGCCCGTTGTCGAAGCCGAACAAGTGGATCTTGTCGTAGCGCGCGGCCAGCCTTCCCGCGTCATCGTACACGAGGCAGCTGTTGCGCACCTTGTCCGGCACGTCTGCCTCCAGTGGCACCGAGCCGCCGATGATCCACAGCCCCAGTCGCCGGGCCGTCGCGGACAGGAATTCCTGGATTGGCCCGCAACCGAAGCGCTCCCGTACGGCAACTTTGTCGGTATCGCGCAAACCCATGAGCGGAAAGAACTCCGGCAGGGCCGCGAGGCGGGCGCCCTGGCTCGCCGCCTGCTCGAGCAGGCGCTCGGCCTGCGCCAGATTGGTCGCAACGTCGACCGCCGACACCATCTGGATTGCGGCGATCCGGGTGGTTGCGGTTGTGTTCGGCGCCGATCGGTCGGTCGTCATCGATTTTCCTCGTCAGCGCACGATCTCGAGCTGGAGCAGTTGCCGGGCCGCGGGCTCAGCCCGCAGGACGAGCCGGCCGGGCGCAATCGCGTGCGCGATGAGCCAGGTGCGCAGCTCCTCGGCCTGCAGTGTGCCCTCTACGCTTGCCGGATGCCGAATCATCAACTGGGCGGCGGGATTGGCCGACAGCGTCGTCATCGCCTCGCGCACGGCCGGCACGGCAAGGACGGCGCGGCCGCTGCGTGGGCGATCCCAAAGCTCGTAGGGAACGGCTCCGGACGGCGTCGACACCGGCTCGGCGGCTCGCGCCAGCAGCCCGGCTGCCAGCAGCCCGGCTGCCAGCAGCCCGGCTGTCAGGGCGACCCCAAGCAGTCCCGCCTGCAGCGCGCGCACGGTCATCGGCTGCGTGCCACTCATCAGCCGGGCCCCGAGCGGCCAAAGCCGATCTTGCTGACGTTCGGATCGCTCCACGTGCCGGTCACCGAGTAATCGTAGGCAATGAGCTGCCCGAGCGGGTCGTTCAGGAGCTTCTGCGCCAGGTATACGCCGATGCCGGCGACCGGCCCGCCGAGCAGCGCGGTCACCGTGGCAACGCTATCGCCGACCGACGGCGTGACGCGCACCCGCAGCGCCTGCGTTTCCTGGTTCAGATCCACTTCCCCGCGCATGAGCACCCTGGCCGACGAACCGACGATGCGAAAGCTCTCGGTGGTCGCGATGCCACGCTGGATCTTCACCTTCCCCTGGATCGAATCGAAGGCAAAGCCTTCGCTGAAGACGTCCTTGAAGTCCAGCGTCACCCGCCTCGGCAGGGCCTGCAGGCTCAGAATGGAAAGGAGCTTGCCGATGCCCGGATCGAGCTTGGCGAACTGTCCGCGCTTGGCATCGATCGCAAGATCGCCGGCCAGCGTGGGAAAGTCGATATCCTGCGGCGCGCCGTTCCAGCCGAGCGTACCGCTCAAGGTCGCCGTGCCGCCGCGCACGCCCTCGGGATAGCGCATGCGAGCAAGGAATTTGCCGATGTCATCGATGTCCAGGCGCAAGTTCATTTGCGTGCGCGGCTCCGGGACCTGCCGCTGCCAATAGCCGTCGGCGGTGAGCGTGGAATCGGCATTGCGCAGGCTGAGCTGCTCGATGCGCCAGTCGCCACCCTCGGGAATGGCTTTCAATTCCAGCCGCCCGAGCGCCCGGTCTTTGTAACTGAACTCGTCCACGATCACGTCGAGCGCCGGATAATCGGCCGCCTGCTGCTGCGCTTTGGGGTCGGTTGCATCCGCACCGGCACTGTCGGATGCGGCCGGCAACGCCAGTCGCTGCAGGCGTGCGACGATCCGACCCTGGTCGCGCGCTTGCCAGTCGATCTGGCCGGCGAATTCGCGCGCGGAAACGCGCAACCGCCACTCATCGGCCTGGCGCGCGTTCACCGAGACGTCGTTGAAACGCCGGTCGAACGCGTCCAGCGTGCCGAATTTCAAATCGGCGGCCATGACGGCTAGCTTGTTCGACCCGGACGCTTCGCCGCCGGCCAGAAACGCGCGCCAGCGGTCGGCGTCGACGTGCGCCAGCGTGCCGCGCAGCCAGATGCCGGGCCCTTCTGCGGCCGGCGGTTCGACGCCGCCCAATCCGATCGCAGCCTGTTCGACCACGAACTGTTGCCCGTCGCGGCGGCGGGCGATATTGGCCGAAAGCGTCTTGCTCAAGCTGACTTGGATCGTGTCCCCCGCCGCGCCGGCGAGCCGGCGTTCGATGCGCACCGGCACCACCTCGTCGGCCGCCTTGGCAAATGGCGCCGGCAAAGTCGAAGCGACGCCTTCGAGGCTCGATTCGACGACGAACTCAGCAGTCTTGGCGCGCACCTGCAGGCTGCTGCGCCAGTCCGCGGCGCCGCTGAATGCCTGCAGCAGCGGGCTCTCGATGCTCCTGCGCAACGCCTCGATGGTGGCTCGGCCGTTCGCGGCCGCGAACACCGCGCCGTCGCGCGTATCGAACGCGATGGTCGCCGGGCCGCCGAAGATCTGCGCAGCGATGTTCTGGCCCTGAACCGTGCTCTCGGTGAAGTTCAGCCGCCCGTCGACGTTCTCGAGCGGCGGCAAGTCGTTGTCCACGCGCAGCCGATTGGCCAGGAAGCGGTAGCTGCCATCGACGCGGGACTTCTCCAGCTCGCGCAGCGGCAAGATAAGCTTCAGAGCGAGCTGGCCGCGCCCTTGCGCTTCCATGCCGTCGATGAAGTGATCGATCTTGTCGGCGACCGGGCTCGCGTTGACGAAGCGCATGAACTCGCTGCTGGGTCCTTCCGCGTCCCCCGTGGCCTCGATGACTTCGTAGGGACCGACCAGGTCGGGGATCACGGCCTGCACCCGCGTCAACTGCGTGCCGAGGATGTTGGCCGCCGACGAGCGGACCTCGAGGCGGTTGCCCTTGAAATGGATCTCGGCTGCGATGTTCTCGATCCGCGGCCACCCGGTTGCGTACTCGAGGATGCCGTCGCGCGCCTTCGCCAACACCTCGAACGTTCCCTCGCGTCCATGAAAGGGAAAATCGGACAGGTTTCCCTGCAGACGCCACTTCACGTCCTGCGAATGGCCCGCGACGACGGCGCTGCGCACCCACTCGCGCGTGGATTCGCCGACCACGAGCGGAAGGTAATGCGCGACGCGACGCGCATCGGCGCGGGTGAGGTTGCCCGTCAGATCGGCGCTGCCCAGGCCTTCGGCCCCGATACGATACGTGCCGTGCAAGCTGCCTTCCAGATCGGCATTGCTGAAATCGAGCCGGGCGAAGCGGATATCGTAGCGGCCGGCGTTCGCGGTCCAGGTCACCTGCCCGGCGAGCGAATCGAACTGCAGCGGCTCGGCGAAGGTGCGCGGCAGGTCGATGCGCATGTCGCGGTTGGTCAGCGTGATCGCGCCTCGCTTCTCGTTCGCCTCCAGGCTCCCCGATACGTTGGCAAGTCCCGGCAGCGAGCCGACCGGCGCCACGCCCAACTGTTCGAAGCGCGCCTTGACCGCGAACTGCGCCGGCGGCCACGCTCCGCTCCAGCTTGCGTCGACACCCGAGACGATGCCGCGCGGCGCGTAGCGCGCGAGATCTTTGCGAATGCCCTCGTCGATCGGCAAGTGCTCGGCGAAATGCGCCAAGGCGCCGAGGTCGAGCACGTTCGCCTTCATCTGGCCACCGGCCGGCTTGGCGCCCTGCGCCTCGAACTTGCGCAGGGTGAAATCGGCGGCGCGAAAACTTTCTCCGTCCGGCGCGGAGGCGCCGAGTTGGCGCGCAGACACTTCGAACCCCGAGCGCCATCCGCGCCAGCCCACACGTCCCGCAAGCTCGTTCAGTTCCAGCGGCTGCAGGCCCGGCGCTAACGTGGCGGTTACCGCGGCAAGGTGCACGTCGGCCGTCACCGCGGTTACGCGTTCGGCTGCAATATCCACCCATAGCCGCAGCGCGCCCTGGCCGCGCGCGATGTCGATCGGCAGGTCGACCCACTGTTTGTGCGCGGCCAGGTCCGCATCGTCGAGCCGCAGATAGATCTGGCCTTCCCATTGCTGCAGGTCGCGCACGCTGCGGCCCGAGAGGTTTCCTCGCAGATCCACGGCGCCGAGCACCCCGGCCGGCCCGACCGCCTGCAGGCCGAAGCGGTGGCGGTAGAACTCGTTCTGCAGCCGCAGCCGGACCTGTTCGAGCTTGAGCTCCGGCGCCTGCCTTTGCTCGTCCAGCCACGATACGCTGGCGCCGGATATCGCCAGCGCCGGCTGGCGCAGGACCCAGTCTGCGAGCCCCCCGCCGCCTTCGGTCTTGCGTAGTTCGATGGCGCCGATCGAGATGACGCCGTCGGCGGCGCGGCGAATCGCGAGGTGAGGCCGATCGATCCGGAACGAATGGAAGCGGGGCTCGAGGAAGAACAGCGTTGTCCACGCAAGTGAGCTCTCGATCCGGCCCAGCTCGAGCCCGGGCCTACCCGCATCGTCATAGACGGTGACATCGAGCAGCGTGAATTGCGGCCGAAACCCGCGCCAGTCGGCGCGCACTTCCCCTATGGCGATGCGCTGGCCCGTGGCCGAGCTCATGATGCGCTCGAGATGGCCTCGATACGCATCGATGTTCGGCAGCACCCAATAGCGCAAGCCGAGGATCGAACCGCCGGCCAGCAGCATCGCAGTAAGCGTTGCGTAAAGTCCGACGCGCCACGACCAGAGCGGGATGAGCTTGAAGATCAGCCGGCCGATGCGCCGTAACACCTCGAAATCCGCCGTAGCTCGCAGTGTCCTGAGTCCGGGATTCGATGCTGCAATCCCGATCGTATGCCCCGCGCCCGAGCGTGGCAAAAGTGTCGAAATCGGCGCCAGACGCGAAGTGAACCGCAGCCAGGTTGGACACCTGGCGAGGATTCACGACAATGTATGGCGTCGATTCTCGGCATCTTTTGCGCGGCGAATTTCGGACTCAGGACACTACTGTGGAGTGTGAAAGTCGTCAGCCCAGCCGACGACCGTGTGTCAATCGCCCAGCGAGCGAGCGCCCGAAAACTTCTCGCATGCTCAGTACAATGGACGGACTTGCGCAAGGAATTTCATTGTAACCTCAAAAGCAATGATGCCCGCAGCCAACACCGGACCCGATGCAGCCTCCGGCGCGATCGAGCGCGCGTGCCGATTGAGCCGCTACGCGCGCCGCACGGCTGCGAGCCAGCCGGCGTTGCTGCAAACGCTCGACGCCGCCCGTGCGTTTACCGCGCAAGCCATGCGCAATTTCATTCGCGCGGCCGAGCCATTCGACGAAACCGCGCTGATGGCTACCTTACGCGAGCTGCGCAAGCGCGTGCTGCTCACGCTCATCGTGCGCGATCTGGCGGGCTGGGCCGACCTCGACGAAGTGACCTCGACCATGACCGCCCTGGCCGACACCGCTCTCGACGAAGCCTGCACCCGGATCGAAGCCTGGACCGCGACCCAATACGGCAGCCCCACGGCCCCGGACGGCAGCACGCAGCACCTCATGGTGGTCGGCATGGGGAAGCTCGGCGGCTGCGAGCTCAACGTGTCGTCCGATATCGACCTGGTGTTCCTTCACGGCGAAGAGGGCGAAACGCGTGGCGCCAGGTCCATCAGCAATTCCGAGTTGTTCACCCGGATCGCGCGCAAACTGATCGCCGCGCTGGGTGAGATCACCGCGGACGGGTTCGTGTTCCGCGTCGACATGCGCCTGCGGCCCTACGGGGATTCGGGGCCACTGGTGTGCAACCTCGCCATGCTGGAGAGCTACTTCATCACCCAGGGACGCGAGTGGGAGCGTTACGCCTGGATCAAGGCGCGCCTGATCCGCGGCGGGCGCGAGGGCGAGCTCGCCGCGCTGGTGCGGCCGTTCGTCTTCCGCCGCCACCTCGACTACGGCGCGCTCGCCTCGATGCGAAGCCTGCATGCGCAGATCCGCCAGGAAGTGAACCGGCGCGACATGGCCGACGACATCAAGCTCGGTCCCGGCGGCATTCGGGAAATCGAGTTCATCGCCCAACTGTTCCAGCTGATCCGCGGTGGCCGCGAGGCGGCGCTGCGCACGCAGCCCACGCTCGAAGTGCTGCGGCTGCTGGCCGAACGCGCGCTATTGCCTGCGGCGGCTGCAGCCGAGCTCGCGCAGGCGTATGAATTCCTGCGCCGCCTGGAGCACCGGCTGCAATATCTCGACGACCAGCAGACGCAGTCGCTGCCGCGCAGCAACGAAGATCGCGCGTTGATCGCGCAGGCGATGAGCATGCAGGATTGGCCGGCCATGCTGGACGCGCTGGATGCGCATCGCCGGGCCGTGTCGCATCACTTCGAGCAGATTTTCGCAGCCAGCGGGCGGGCGCCGGACGAAGGCTCGACTGCTGCGGCCGTGGCCGCGCCCGGCTTGCCGTCGGCGGCGATCGAGGCCCAGGGCGGCGTGCTCGGCCAGCAGCTCGTGCAACTGGGCTACGCGCGTGCGGACGCGCTCGCGGCGCGCGTGACCGGGATGCGCACCGGCAGCCGCTATCGGCAGATGCCGGCTTCCGGTCAGACGCGCATCGACGTCCTGCTGCCGCGCGTGCTGGAAACCGCGGCCCGACTGCACGATCGGGATGCGGCGGCCGAGAGCCTGCTCGATCTGATCGAAAACATCGGCCGGCGCGAGTCCTACCTCGCGTTGCTGGTGGAGTATCCGCAGGCTCTGGCGGCGGTCGCCAACCTGGCCGCGGCAAGCCGCTGGGCCGCGCAGTATCTGGGGCAGCACCCGATTCTGCTGGACGAGCTGCTGGACAATCGGGCGGCTGCCGCCGCGCCCGATCTGGCCGGCATGGTGCGCGCTCTTGAAACGCAATTGAGCGAACACGCCGGCGACATGGAGGGGCAGATGGATGCCCTGCGCCACTTCAAGCATGCGCAGACCTTTCGCCTGCTGGTGCAGGATCTGGCCGGTGGGTTGCCTTTGGAGACGCTCAGCGATCACCTGAGCGATCTGGCTTGTGCCTGCCTGGACTCGGTCATGCGGCTCGCCTGGGAGCACCTGCGCGTGCGCCATCGGCCCGAGCCGCGCTTCGCAATCGTCGGCTACGGCAAGCTCGGCGGCAAGGAGCTCGGCTATGCGTCCGACCTCGACATCATATTTCTCTACGATGACGACACCGGCCAGGCCGCAGAAGTCTACGCGCGTTATGCGCTGCGCATCAACACGTGGCTGACGACGGTTACGCCGGCCGGCATCTTGTACGAAACCGATCTGCGCCTGCGGCCCGACGGCGCGAGCGGCCTGCTGGTAAGCCCGCTCGAAGCCTTCGTCGCCTACCAGCGCGACAAGGCCTGGGTGTGGGAGCACCAGGCGCTCACGCGCGCCCGTCACGTCGCGGGCGATGCGGCAATCGGGCGCCGCTTCGAAGCGTTGCGTGTGGAGATCCTGCGCAGCCAACGCGACGTGGGCGAGCTTCAGCGCGAAATCGTCGCCATGCGCGCGAAGATGCTCGATGCGCATCCGAACACGAGCGCGGCTTTCGACCTGAAGCACGATCGCGGCGGCATCATCGATGTCGAGTTCATGGTCCAGTATCTCGTCCTGGCGCACTCCGCGCGCCACGCCGAGCTCACGGCCAATATCGGCAATCTTGCCCTGATCATGCGCGCCGCCGCGCTGGGGCTGATCCCGGCTTCGGATGCGCAGGCCGTGCACGCCGCCTACCGCCGCTACCGGCAACTGCAGCACGCATTGCGGCTTCGCGGTGAGCGTTACGCCCGCGTCGACCCGGCTAGCGTGGCAACCGAGATCGACTCGGTGCGGCGACTGTGGGATCGGGTTTTCGCGCCGTAAAGATCGCATTGCCGATCCGCTCGGAATGCGGCGCAAGCGCCGAAAACGCCACGTATGGTCCTAATTTGGACCATACCAAGCGCCACGGCGATGCGTCGCCGCGAGGCGAATTCGGCTAGAATTTCTGTTTTCCGCTGCAGGGAGTTGTACCATGTCGATGGCCGATCGCGACGGCTGGATCTGGCAGGACGGCAAGCTACGGCCATGGCGCGAGGCGACCACTCACGTGCTCACGCATACGCTGCATTACGGCATGGGCGTATTCGAAGGCGTGCGCGCCTACAAGACCTCGCAGGGAACTGCCGTATTCCGGCTGCGCGAGCATACCGACCGGCTGTTCCGCTCGGCGCACATCAACGGCATGAAGATTCCTTACGACAAGAGCACGATCTTCGAAGCGCAGCGCGAAGTGGTGCGCGCCAACAAGCTCGACGAGTGCTACATCCGCCCGATCGCCTTCTACGGCTCGGAAGCGATGGGCATCAACACCGCCAAGTGCTCGGTGCACGTGGCGATCGCCGCCTGGGCCTGGGGGGCCTACCTCGGCCCCGAGGCGCTGGAAGAGGGTATCCGTGTCAAGACCTCGTCCTATGCCCGCCACCACGTCAATGTCACGATGTGCCGCGCCAAATCGGTCGGTACGTACATGAACTCGATTCTCGCCAACCAGGAAGCGCACCAGGACGGCTACGACGAAGCGCTGCTGCTCGATGTCGACGGCTTCGTCGCCGAAGGTTCGGGCGAGAACATCTTCATCGTGCGCAGCGGAAAACTGTACGAACCCGAGCTCACCTCCGCGCTCGAAGGCATCACGCGCGATGCCGTGATCACGCTCGCACAGGAAGCGGGCATCGAGGTGATCGCCAAGCGCATCACGCGCGACGAGGTGTACAGCGCCGACGAAGCGTTCTTCACCGGCACCGCGGCCGAGGTCACCCCGATCCGGGAGCTCGACAGCCGCACGATCGGAGTCGGCCGCCGCGGCCCTGTCACCGAAAAACTGCAGAAGATGTTCTTCGACTGCGTGGGCGGACGCGCGCAGAACCACCGCGACTGGAACACCCCGGTCGCCGCCTGATCGCCGCCATCATGAACGACGACACGGTTCGCACGCCAGCCTGCATCGAGGTCACGGACAAGGACTTGCCGCTGCACTGTCCGACGCCCGCGATGCTGCTGTGGAACTCGCATCCGCGCGTGTTTCTCGATATCGAGCGTACCGGCGAGGCGATGTGTCCCTATTGCGGCACCCGCTTCTCGTACCAGGGTGAAGGCGGACACCGCGGGCACTAACGGGCGAGGCGCGGCGCTGCACGCGCGCGGGACGGCAACCGCCACGGCGACGCGCGTGCTGGTGGTTGGACCTTCCTGGGTTGGCGATACGGTTCTGGCGCAACCGCTGTTCATGCGGCTGCGCGAGCGCTCGCCGCAGCTTGCGCTCGACGTGCTGGCCCCGCCCTGGACCGCCTCCCTGGTCCGCCGCATGCCCGAAGTGAACGACGTCATCGAGAATCCGTTCCGGCACGGCGAGCTGAAGGTGTTCGCGCGCCGCCGTCTGGGTCTGGCGCTGCGCGAACGGCACTACCATCGCGCCATCATCCTGCCCAATTCGCTCAAGTCCGCGTTGCCGCCGTTTTTCGCCCACATTGCCGTGCGCACCGGCTACCGCGGCGAGCTGCGCTCGGGCGTGCTGAACGATATAAGGCGCCTGGACGAGAAACGGCTGCCGCTTCTGGTGGAGCGCTTCGCCGCTCTGGCCGAGCCGGCAGGCGCACCCTTGCGCCGCCCTGTGCCGCGTCCGCGGCTGCGCGCCGACCCGCTCAACCGCTCGCGCGCGATCGAGCGCCTGCAGCTCGCGACCGAACGGCCGGTGGTCGCGTTCTGTCCCGGAGCGGAATACGGCGAGGCGAAGCGCTGGCCGGTGGAGCATTTCGCGGCGCTCGCCGGACACGCGCGTGCCGCCGGCGCGCAGGTCTGGCTGTTCGGTTCGGCCAACGACAAGAGCATCGCGGATGCAATCGCGAGCCGCTGCGACGCGCAAGGCATCGCGAATCTGTGCGGCCGCACGACGCTCGCCGATGCGGTCGACCTCCTGTCGCTGGCCGCGGTGGTGGTCAGCAACGATTCCGGGTTGATGCACGTCGCCGCAGCGCTCGACCGGCCCCTGGTGGCGCTTTATGGATCGAGCAGCCCGGGCTACACGCCGCCGCTCGCGCCGCAGGCCCGGGTGCTGAGCCTCGATCTGCCGTGCAGCCCATGCTTCGAGCGCGTCTGTCCGCTGGGGCACTTCAAGTGCCTGCGCGATCTCGCACCCGATCGGGTATGGCGCGATGCCGCCGCCATCGCCGCTGCAGCGCTGCCGCATCCTTCCGGCACGTCCGGCTGAAGACGCCGCCTGGATGGTGCGCTTTGGCGCAGAGCGTGACGTGGTTTGCGGGGGGCTCGCGCCGCTCCTGCTAGAATCGCCGCCTATGGCTGCAGCATCATTCACCACGCCACAGGAAGCCGAGCAGGCGTTCTACGAAGCGTTCCAGCGCGCCGACCTCGATGCCATGATGGCGGTCTGGGCGGAGGACGACGAAGTATTCTGCGTGCACCCTGGGGGCTCGCGGCTGACGGGGCTTGCGGCGATACGGGAATCGTTCCGGCAGCTGTTCCGCAACGGCGCGAACATGCGTTTTCAATTGCGCGGTGTGCAGCAGATCCGTGGCGGTTTGCTCGCGGTCCACAGCGTCTACGAATACATCACGCTCGTGGGCGAGCGCCGGCAAGCGAGCGCGGTCATCGCAACCAACCTGTACGCGAATGCCGGCGGCGGTTGGCGCATGGTGGGCCATCACGCCTCGCCGGTCGCCAACGCCGAAGTCGAACCGCCTGCGGAAAAGAGCACGCCCACCCTGCTGCACTGAGCCCGCCGGCCGCTTTCCGGGAAATGTCATGAGCAACGAATTTGCGCTGCCGCCGCGGTCCAGAAAACCGCGCACGCGGGGTCTCACCTCGATGATCGATTTCGGTCCCGACACGTTCGGCTGGACCGGCGGGGAGCACGGCATTCGAGGGCTGCTCGAGTGCGCGGCCGACTACATCGACTTTGCCAAGATCTACGCGATGAATGCGCTGCTGTTGCCGGAGCAGACGGTCAAGCGCGCGGCCCAGGCCTATCGGGATGCCGGCATCGTGCCGTTCGCCGGTGGCATTCTGTTCGAGTACGCGTGGCAGAAGGGCCAGGTGGAGGAGATGATGCGCCACCTCGATCGACTCGGCTTGGCGGGTATCGAGCTGTCGGAGAACTACATCACGCTCGATCGCGACCAGCGCCGGCGCGAGATCGATCGGCTGCAGCGCCATGGCCTGAAAGTGGTGTACGAGTTCGGCCGCAAGAATCCGGTCGATCCCATGAGCTTCGATTACGTGGCCGGGCTGGTCGCCGATGTACAAGCTCTCGGCATAGACCATGTCACCGTCGAGCAATGCGAGATCGATCTGCTGGCGCAAAGCTCCGCCGAGGCGCTGCGTACACTTCCGCAGCAACCGTGGTTCGACCACATCCTGATCGAGGTCGACCCCTACCGCTTCCCGCAGCAGCACGCGCAGATCATCCGCGATTTCGGGCCGGAGGTGAACCTCGCCAACGTCACGCCCGGGCAGGTTCTGCGGGTGGAAGGATTCCGTTGCGGCATCGGCCGCGCGGTCGACTATTCCCTGCTCGCGCGCTGAGCCCACCCGGGCGCCCCGCGCCCGGGTATCTTATCCGGTGCGAGCGCTGTAATTGTCAGCGTAGGCGATCATGACGGGTACTTCAGAACATCCTGACCGGCTGGCGCACGAGCTGGAGCAGCACAGGCCCGCCCTACCTGGGTCGGCGGATATGGGAGCCATAAAAGGCTCCAGGAAGCGTGACGAATTTCTCGAACCCAACCTAGGACAACGGCATTCCCGAATTGACCCATGCATGCCCGTGGCGTAGGCTGCAAGCGCTCGGCCTCGCATCGGTCAAGAGGGATCGGTCATGTGCATCCAGTCCTGGGCTCACGTTTTCCTTCTCCGTGCCGCGTTGCTTCTCCTGGCGGCTTGGGCGCTGCCGGCGAGCGCCGGCTTCCAAATCGAGCGCTTCGGCTATGACAAATTCAAGCCTGGCGGACCGGGCGTGCCGTTCGAAGTCACGACGTTTCTCGATACATTCAGTGGCGGCGGCCCCCTGGTCAATCCCTCGGCCGCATTCGAGTGGCAAATCAAAGTCGGCACGATCAAGGACAAGGACGAGGACGAGGGCCTGCACCTGAAGCCCTGGCGGCGCGGCGCCCCCTTCACGATCGGGCCCTACCTGACACTCGCCCAGGTCCTGGAGCTGCAAACACCGCTTGCCGGCACCGGCGCCATCGACAATGCGCCGTCCAACTTCGGCGTGTACGCCGTCTACGAGCTCGATTCGTACACGGGGGGTCAGATCTTTGGCGGGGTGGGCCTCACGGACGTCTTTCGCGGTGCCGGCACGCGCGCGATTGCCGCTACCGTCGAACGCGACGGCGACAATTACTACGGCAAGTTCTCCAATGCGCTCACGGGCGAGATCTCGGATCGGCAACTGCTCGGCATCACTCTCGAAACGCGGTTTGTCGAGGTCTTCATCCAACGGGAGCATCCTACGAGCAATTCGGTGAGTGCCGGATACGCGCTGCGGGACAAGGATTTCGGCTTCATCGATCCCATCGAGCCCGTGAAGCGCTTCAGCGGATTGCAGCTCGCCTTCTCCGATGTCGTGCTGAGTCCCGTGATCTTCGCCGCGGCACCGATCCCGGAACCCGAGACGTGGGCGCTCTTGATCGCCGGCCTTGCGGTTATCGGCTACCGGGTCCGTAAGACAGACACGCCGCTAGTTTGACTCCGCGCGGTCTGCAGCGCTTGCAGCAGCGGAGAAAACAAGCCGTTCGATCCACGCCTGCGGTTAAATAAGCGCCCGGCCCCGCGCTTATTTGGGAGCTGCAACCTGCGCTTGCGCCGTGGGGCGCGCGGCATCTGCAGGACGCTTGGTCAATTCGCGATAGCGCGTGAGCTGCGCGTCGAACTTGGCGTTGATGCTATCGGTCTCCTGCTGGCTTTGAGCCATCAGGGCGTCGAGCTTTTTCCGATCCTCGCGCGCGCCGGAACGCGCCAGTCCGGCCGAGGCCATCTTGAGCGTGTCCTGATTGCGCTTGAGCTCGCGCGCGCGCGCCAGCTCGATTTCCTTCTCGCTGGCATAGGTCGACAGCAGGGCCGTGTCCTTGCGCTGGCGATCCAGCTGCCGTTTGGCTTCCGCCTTGCGCCTTTCCTGCTCTTCCTCGCTCGGAGCCACCTGCACGGCCTTGAGGTGCTCGGTCTTCGCTGGCTGGGCCGCGCGCTTGCCGCGTTCGGCAGCGCGACTGGCATACCTGGGCGGAACGCTGTCGCCATAATGCGTGGTGCCGTGCTCGTCGACCCACTTGTACATGGCGGCGCCGGCAGGCAGCGAAAACGCGGTTGCGGCAACAAGGCTTGCGAGAAAAGTTATACGCAGGGGCTTCATCGGAGCTCCGTGGATCGGGTTTGGTGTTGTTGTGCGTGGCTCACGACCCGGTCACGCCGTATGCATTACGGCCGCGCTTGGCCGAAGTTTAGCGAGCTTCCGGCATTGTGTTACAGCCTGCCCCCTCGCTTGCAGCGCGCGCATCGGCATGCGGGCCGATGCCGTTGGTCCGCGGGTCCCTGGCCTTGGTCCCCAAACGAGCATTGCGCGAAGCGCTGGGAGAGCGCGGATCGCGTTTGCAGAATGAGGAACGTACACTGTCGGCATGAGTGATTGGGATGCGGTCGAACGATTTGGCGAGGCGGCGGCCAACCTGCCGTACCAGCCGCCGCGCTGGCTGCGCAATCCGCATCTGCAAACGCTCTACGCGTCCTGCATCGCGCGCTGTCCTTGCATTGCCTGGCGGCGCAGCCGCTGGTCCACGCCCGACGGCGATTTCGTCGATCTCGACTGGCTCTGCGCCACACGAGGCACGGCGCGTGCTTGCGCGTTGTCGCCGCCCCCTTTGATCGTCGTGTTTCACGGCCTGGAAGGCAGTTCCGGCAGCCACTATGCGCGCACGCTCATGCATGCCATCGACTGTCGCGGCTGGCGCGGAGTCGTGGTTCATTTCCGCGGCTGCAGCGGCGAACCGAATCTTCTGCCGCGTGCCTATCATAGCGGCGACTCGGCCGAAATCGACTGGATTCTACGACGCATGCGCGCCGAACAACCTGGGCCGCTGGCCGCTTGTGCAGTATCGCTCGGCGGCAACGCGCTGCTGAAGTGGCTGGGCGAGCGCGGGCCCGCAGCCAGCGCGGTGCTGGAAGCCGCTTGCGCGATATCGGCACCGGTCGATCTCACCGCGGCGGGTGCGGCGCTCGAACGAGGCTTCAACCGCCTCTACACGTGGAACTTCCTGCGCACGCTCAAGCGCAAGAGCCGGCAGAAGCTGCGCAGCTTTCCCGGGCTTCTGGACTCCGAGGCCATGCGCCGTGCCCGCACGCTACGCATGTTCGACGATCACGTCACCGCGCCCCTGCACGGATTTGTCGATGCCAGCGACTACTGGACTCGATCCAGCAGCAAGCCGTGGCTGAAACATATTGCCGTGCCGACGCTCGTTCTCAATGCACGCGACGATCCGTTCTTGCCGGCGCACGCGCTGCCGAGCACGGCCGAGGTGTCGGCCGCGGTTACGCTGGAACAACCGGCGCACGGCGGCCACGGCGCATTCGTCAGTGGCCGCTTTCCGGGCTCGCTCGACTGGATGCCGGCACGCGTGCTCGCTTTCTTTCAGGCCCAATTGGCGGGCAGCCGTGTGGCGCATCTTTAGCGTGGCATAATTTTTCCTCTCACGATAGGGCACGGGACATGAACAACATTCCGGCGGAGATCTTCAAGGCCTACGACATCCGCGGCATCGTCGACAAGACGCTCACTGCGGCGGGCGTGGAAACGATCGGGCGCGCGATCGGTTCGGAAGCGCGTGCGCGCTCCGTGACAGCAGTTGTCATCGGCCGCGACGGCCGGCTGTCGGGGCCGGCGCTGAGTCAGGCGCTCGCGCGCGGGCTGCAGGCCAGCGGCGTCGATGTGATCGACATCGGCCAGGTGCCGACCCCGGTGGTCTACTTCGCCGCCCATCAGCTCGGCACGCAATCCGGCGTCGCGGTGACCGGCAGCCACAACCCGCCCGACTACAACGGGCTGAAGATGGTGCTGGCGGGCGAAACACTCGCCGGCGAAGCCATTCAGGGATTGCGGCAGCGCATCGAAGGTGGCGATTTGACTGCCGGCCAGGGCAGCTATACCGAACGGCCGATCGTCGACGCGTATGTCGAGCGCATCGTCTCGGATGTGAAGACCGCTCGCAAGATGAAGATTGCGGTGGACTGCGGAAACGGCGTCGCCGGCGCCATCGCACCCAGTCTCTACCGCAAGATGGGCTGCGAGGTCATCGAGCTCTTCTGCGAAGTCGACGGCACTTTCCCCAATCACCATCCCGATCCGTCGGTGCCGAAGAATCTGCAGGATCTGATCCGCACACTGCAGACTTCGGACGCGGAGCTCGGTCTCGCTTTCGACGGCGATGGCGACCGGCTCGGCGTGGTGACGAAGAGCGGCAAGATCATCTACCCGGACCGGCAGCTCATGCTGTTCGCCAAGGACGTACTGTCGCGCAATCCCGGCGCGCTCGTCATCTACGACGTCAAGTCCACGCGCAACCTTGCCCCCTGGATCGAGCGCCACGGCGGTAGGCCGCTGCTGTGGAAGACCGGCCACTCGTTCGTGAAATCGAAGATGCGCGAAACCGGCGCGGCGCTCGCCGGCGAGATGAGCGGGCATGTTTTCTTCAAGGAACGCTGGTACGGGTTCGACGATGGGTTATACGCAGGCGCGCGCCTGCTGGAAATCGTGAGCCGCGAAGCCGACCCGAGCGCCGTGCTGGAAGCCTTGCCCGACGCGGTCAGCACGCCGGAGCTGCAGATCAAGCTGAATGAAGGCGAGAACTACGCGCTCATCGACAAGCTGCAGAAAAGCGCCCAATTCACCGCTGCGCGCGAAGTGATTCGCATCGACGGGCTGCGCGTCGAATATGCCGACGGCTTCGGCCTTGCACGCTCGTCGAACACGACTCCGGTGATCGTGCTGCGCTTCGAAGCGAACGACGAGGCGGCGTTGAAGCGCATCCAGGAGGATTTCCGGCGCGTCATCACTGCGGTCAAGCCGGACGTGGTTCTGCCGTTTTAGCATCTATGAGATTAGAGGAATCTAGAGCGGAGTGAAGCGTGAAGAGTGAAGAGTGAAATGTGTGGGGAAATGGGGACGCACACAATTTTAGCTCCATAGTGCAGTTCTCGCCTCGCACTGAAGAAAATTGTGTGCGTCCCCATTTCCCCATTTCCCTATAACCGCCGCAGGTGGCCGGTGATTTCGTCCCGGTCGTGGTACAGATGCTTGAACCTCAGCATATGATCGCCCTCGGCCGCGGCGAGCGTCCTTTCGATGACGCCGTGGCAGCGCTGCACTTCGCGCCAGCGCTCCTTGTTCGGCAGCTTCAAGTTGAAAATTGTCTCGCGGCACCAGCGCCGGGCGACCCACTGCGCCACGAGGGCAGCGATGCGCGCGGGTGCGGCGACCACGTCGCACACCATCCAGTCGACCGGCAGCTCGGGACGGAAGCGAAACGCATCTTCGCGCCGGTGCTCCACCAGCTGCGTTTGCATCACTTCGGGGGCGATTGAACCGTTATCGACGGCGACCACGCGCACTCCGCGCGACGCGAGTACCTGGCTCCAGCCGCCGGGTGCCGCGCCGAGATCGATCGCCACACGCCCTGCCCGCATGCGCCCCAGCAATTCGTCCTCGCCGATGAAAAGCATCAGCGCCTCGAGGAGCTTGAGCCCCGAACGGCTCGGTGCCCCGGCGGGAAAACGCAGCCTTGGAATGCCCATCGGCCAGGGCGAGCTGTTGTCGGGATCGGAGGCGCCGAGCACGACGCGATGGCGATCGAGGAGGCTCACGTGCAGGCGCGGACCACGCGACGCGATCACGCCGGCTTCGCGCAATCCTTCCTGCAGCGGCGCTGCCAAACCCCGAGTACCGGCCAGCAACTGCCTCGGCCCGTCGGCATCCGGCGCTTCCAGCCACACGGTGGAAAAACGTCGCCCCAGCTGCTTTGCCGCGGCGACGATCACGGCGAGCCGCTCGGCCGGCACCGGCACATCCAGCAGGCGAGCGTGCGTCAGCAACTGCCGGGTGAATGCGAGCTCGGCGAAGTCGGGCGTCCACTCGCGCTTCCTGCCACCGCCCGCTGCGGGGTGCCAAAGGACATGCGCCTCGCCCACCTTGTGTTCCCAGCGGCCATGAGCGCCAGCCGCAGCCGCGGACAGCTCGGCGGCGCAATCCACCTCGAAACCCGCGCGACAATAGAAAAGCAGCATGCAACCGGCGCCGGACCGGCGCAATAGGGTTCAGACTCAGGCTCAGGCTCAGAGACGCTTGCGCCTCATGCGACGCTCACCAGCCGAGCACGTAGGCCGGCCGGCGCGGATCGGCGCCGCCATGCAGGATGCCGTGCTCCTGATCGACCACGATGGCGCACGGCGCACCGGCGAGCCATGTCCACTCGTCCCACCAGTCGACGCGATGGCCGCGGGCCTTCAATGCTTCGCCCGTGGCGGCGTCGATGCGACCCTCCATCATGAGCAGCCCCGGGAAGTACGGGTGCGGCTCGAACGAGCCCGGGAAGCTGTAGCTCGCGAAGCGCGGCGCCTCGATAGCAGACTGGACGTCCATGCCGAACACGTGCACGTTCAGGAACACCTGGACCATCGATTGGATTTGCACATCGCCGCCCGGCGTGCCGAACGGCATCAGAACGCGGCCGTTCTTCAGCGCGAGCGCCGGGTTGGGCGTCAAGCGTGGACGCTTGCCCGGCGCCACCGAGCAGGGATGGCTCGGATCGGCCCACGACTGGGTGCCGCGACCGGAGGCGATGACGCCCAAACCCGGGATGATCGGCGTTTGGTTCGAGCCGTCGCTCGGCGTGCACGAGAACGCGTTGCCGTGCCGGTCGATGACGCACAGATACGAGGTATCGCCCGGGCGCACGTCGTCGGCCTGCGGCGTGGGCAGCTTGGCGCGCGGCAGGCCTTCCGATCCGGGCGGATCGCCCGCCGGCGGCATCTGCGGCCACGCCTTGTCCATGCGGATCTGGCTGCGGCGCTGTTCGGCATAGCCCTCGGACAGCAGGCCCTCGATCGGCACCGACACGAAGCGCGGATCGCCGATGTAGTTGTGGCGATCCGCGAATGCTAGCTTGAGCGCTTCGGTCACGACATGAACATAGTCGGGCGAGTTGTGGCCCAGCGCCTTCAGGTCGTAGCCTTTGAGGAGATTCAACGCGATCGGCAGCGTCGGACCCTGGCACCACGAGCCGCACGCATGCACGTCGATGCCGTGGAAGTTGGAACTGACCGTCGGCTCGAAGCGCACGCGGTATTCGGCCAGGTCGTCGCGGCGCAGGAGGCCGCCGCTTTCCTCGTGGAACTCAACGATCTTCTGCGCGATGTCGCCCTTGTAGAAGGCGTCGCGCGCCGCCTGGATGCCGGTCGAGCGTCCCTTGCGGCCATTGGCCTTTTCCTCGTCCACCATGTACTGCAGAGTGCGTGCGAGGTCCGATTGCACGAACAGTTCGCCGACCACGGGCGGCTTTCCGTTGGGCAGGAAAACCGCGGCGCTCGATGGCCAGCGCCGGTAGTTGTCGACCTGGTCGGCGATGAACTCGGTCATCAGCGGATACATCGGAAAGCCGTCGCGCGCGAACCGAATTGCGGCCGCGGCGACTTCGCCGAAGGTCATGGTGCCGTAATGCTCCAGGGCGGTCAGCCAGGCATCCGGTGCCGCCGGCACCACCGAGCGGAGCACCCCGGGTGGAATCTTGCCGCCGTGGTTCTTCTGGAAGTAGTCCGGTGTGATTGCCTTGGGCCACACGCCGAGACCGTCGATCGAAACAAGCTTGCGGTCCTCGGCACGATAGATAATGGTGGGCGCGACGCCCGCGAAACTGACCTTCTCGCCCTGCAGCACGCCGATGCAGATGCCCGCGCACACGCCGGCATCGACCGCGTTGCCGCCCGCCTCCAGAATCTGGAAGCCGGCATGGGTGGCGAGGTAGTGGCCGGCCGCAATGACATGCCGCGTGCCGGATATGGTCGGTCGGTTCGAAGCCATCGCCTGTCTCCTGTCGTTCGGCCGCAAAGCGTTTGCACGCATTCCACAATACGACGAAGCCGCTCGCTACTCCGTCACGGCCGATGATACTCCTCGGCGTCGTTGCCGACGCCATGGCGTGCCGCCATTGCGTGGTGCCTGCGGGCGATGCGCCGTAAAGCGCCATCGGCACGTCCTCGAGCGGCCGAGCCTTGGGCCTGCCATGCAGGCCAAGCGTGCCGTCGCTGACAGCTACCCGAGCGCCGGAAACAGCGCCCTGAGCCCGATCGCCATGCTTTCGATGGCGAACGCGGCCAGCAGCAGGCCGAGCAACCGGGTGGCGATGTTGAGCCCGGTGGTTCCCATGCGCCGTCCGACCGGTGCCGCGGCCGCGAGGATGAGCCACAGGACCGCGCACGCGACCACGATGCAACCGAGGATGGCGAGCCGGTGCAGCAAGCCGCCGCCGTGAGAGGCGACGATCACCGTGCTGATGGCGCCCGGGCCGGCCAGGAGCGGGATCGCGAGCGGCACCACGCCGAGGCCTGCGCCTTGCTCCAGCGCGCTCGCTTCCTCGGCCGTCTGGCGCACGTCGCCGGTGCGCGCATTGAGCATGGCGAGCGCCATCAGCAGCAGCACCAGGCCGCCGCCGACGCGAAACGATGCAAGGCTGCCGCCCACGGCCTGCAGAATGGCCTCGCCGGCGACCGAAGAGACGACCAGCACCGCCGCCACCGTCAGCGTGACGACGCGCGCCGTTCGCCGGCGCTCATGCAACGATCGGTTCGCCGTGAGCGAAACGAACAGCGGCACGGCGATGAACGGATCGAGGATTGCGATCAATCCGATCAGGAAGCGCGAGTAGTCCTGCCAGGTAACGAATGCGTCCGGCATGCGATCGGCGTGCCGTTCAGGTCTTCGGCCAGAGGATCAGCTGCGTGCAGCGGAAGAGCGCGATGCGCTGGCCGTTCGCCTCGCCTTTTACGACCGCATCCCATACGTGTGTGCTGCGGCCCATGTGCGCCGGCGTCGCCTCGCACACGATCGCGCCTTCGCGCGCCGTGCCGAGGTAGTTGGTCTTCAGCTCGATGGTGGTGAAGCTCGTCGCGCCTTGCGGCAAGTGCGCCGCGGTGCCGTACCCGCACGCCGTATCGGCCAGTGCGACGACCACCGCGCCGTGCAGAAAGCCGTTCGGCGCGAGATGCTCTGCGCGCAAGGTGAGACGCATGACGACGCAGCGCTCCTCCACGCGGACCATCTCGAGGCCCACCATGCCCGGGAAGCGGCCGCGGCTGCGCCGGTCCAGCTCGGCCATGTCGACTTCACGCCGCAGTTCGCTCATCGGAGACCCATGCGGGCACGGGATGCCGAGGCCCGACATCTGACATCACAGCCGTTCTTCCACCCAGCGGCGGACCGAATCGAGCGCCGAGAGCAATTTGTCCGGTTGTGTTCCTCCGCCCTGCGCCATGTCGGGTCTCCCCCCGCCCTTGCCCCCGACCTGTTGCGCGACGTGGCCGACGATATCGCCCGCCTTCACCTTGCCCGTGAGATCGGGCGTCACGCCCGCAATCAGCGTCACCTTGTCGCCGTCGGAGGCGCCGAGCACGATGACCGCCGAGGCGAGCTTGGTCTTGAGCTTGTCGACCGTCTCGCGCAAACCCTTGGCGTCCGCGCTGTCGAGCCTGGCGGCCAAAACCTTCGCACCCTTCACCTCGGTGGCCTGCGCGGCGAGCTCCTCGCCTTGCGAAGCCGTCATCTTCGACTTGAGACGCGCCAGCTCCTTCTCCAGGTTGCGCACGGTTTCGATCATCTGCTGGATCTTGGCGTTCACTTCCTGGGGGCTCGTCTTGAGCGTGGCCGCCGCGTCTGCGACGCGCTTCTCCTGTTGCCGCACCCAGGCCGTCGCGCCATCGGCGGTAACCGCTTCGATGCGCCGCACACCGGCCGCAATGCCGGTCTCGGACACGATCTTGAAAAAGCCGATATCGCCGGTGCGCTTGACGTGAGTGCCGCCGCAAAGCTCGGCAGAAAAATCGCCCATGCCGATCACGCGCACTTCGTCGCCGTACTTCTCACCGAACAGCGCCATCGCACCCGCCTTCACCGCATCGTCGTACTTCATCACGCGCGCGGAAACGTAGGCATTGCGACGGATCTCCCGGTTCACCAGGTCTTCCACCTGCGTGATCTGCTCGGCAGTCATCGGCTCGTTGTGCGCGAAGTCGAAGCGGGTCCGATCGGGATCGACCAGCGAGCCCTTCTGCTGCACGTGCGCACCCAGCACCTTGCGCAATGCCGCGTGCATGAGATGGGTGGCCGAATGGTTCCAGGCCGCCCGCGCACGCGCCTGCGCATCCACGGCGCACATCACCTTGTCGCCGACCTTCATGCGGCCGGTCTGCAGCTGTCCCTTGTGACCGAAGACGTCGGCCTGGATCTTCTGTGTGTCCTCGACCAAGAACGTGCCGTTCACCCCGGCCAGCTCGCCGCGATCGCCCACCTGCCCGCCCGACTCGGCGTAGAACGGCGTGCGGTCCAGCACGACGATGGCCGCATCGCCGGCTGCGATCTCCTCGCATTGGGTGCCTTCGCGATACAGCGCCACCACGCTCGACTCGAGCGTGAGTGTGTCGTAGCCATGGAACTCGGTTACGCGGCCGCTGTAGCTCACCCCGCCCGACATGCTGAAGCGCGATGCGGCCCGTGCCCGCTCGCGCTGGCGCTCCATCGCGGCTTCGAAACCGGCGTAGTCCACGCGCACGCCGCGCTCGCGCGCGATATCCGCAGTGAGGTCGACCGGAAAACCGAAGGTGTCGTAGAGCTGGAACACCATCTCGCCGTCGAGCATCTTGTCCTCGCGGGTGAGCGCGCCCTCGAGGATTTTCATGCCGTGATCGAGGGTCTCGGCGAAGCGCTGCTCCTCCTGCAGCAGGATCTGGGCGACACGCTCTTTCGCCCGCACCAGCTCCGGATACGCCTCGCCCATGACGCGGGCGAGATCGTCCACCAGGCGATGGAAGAAGGGCTGCGTCTGCCCCAGCTTGTAGCCATGCCGGATGGCCCGGCGCACGATGCGGCGCAGGACATAGCCGCGGCCTTCGTTGCCCGGGATGACGCCGTCGGTGATAAGGAAGCTGCAGGCGCGAATGTGGTCGGCAATGACCTTGAGCGAGTTGTCGGCAAGATCGCGGCTGCCGGTCTCGCGCGCCGCTGCTTGGATGAGATCCTGGAACAGGTCGATCTCGTAGTTCGAATGCACGCCCTGGAGCACGGCGGCGATGCGCTCCAGCCCCATGCCGGTATCCACCGAGGGCCTGGGCAGCGGGTGCAGCTTGCCGGATTCGTCCCGGTTGTACTGCATGAACACCAGGTTCCAGATCTCGATGTAGCGATCGCCGTCGGCATCGGGCGCGCCGGGTGGACCGCCGGCCACCGCGGGCCCGTGGTCGTAGAAAATTTCCGTGCACGGGCCGCAGGGCCCCGTATCGGCCATCTGCCAGAAGTTGTCCGAGCCGCCGCCGGGCTTGTCGTCGATGCGGATGCAGCGCTCGGGGGCGATACCGATCATCCGGGTCCACAACTCGTAGGCTTCGTCGTCGTCCTTGTAGACGGTGGTCCACATCAGCGCCGGGTCGAGACCGTACACCTCGGTCAGCAGCTCCCAGGCGAACTGGATCGCATCGCGCTTGAAGTAATCGCCGAAGCTGAAATTGCCCAGCATCTCGAAGAAGGTGTGGTGGCGCGCGGTATAGCCGACGTTCTCGAGATCGTTGTGCTTGCCGCCGGCTCGCACGCAGCGCTGCGACGTGGTTGCTCGCGAGTACGCGCGCCGGTCTTGACCGAGAAACACGTCCTTGAACTGGACCATGCCCGAATTGGTAAAGAGCAGGGTCGGATCGTTGCCGGGCACCAGCGGGCTGGAGGCTACGATCGTATGGCCCTTGCTTTCGAAATACTGCAGGAACTTGGTGCGGATCTGGCTCGATTTCATGACGGCCGCGGGCGTCCGAGAGGCATGGGAAAACATTGATTTTCCCTTGAAAATTTCAAGGGCGCAATGCGACCGGGATTGCGCGGCGTGCTTTCAGCCGCCGCTGCCGGAGTCGTCCGGTTCGTCCGCGAGCCGCAGCACCTTGAGCGCGATGCCGTGGCCGAAGCCGCGGTTGAGGAGAAATCGCACCTGTCGCTCGCGCTCGGCCCGATCGGCCGCCGGCTGGCCGAAACGCCGCCGCCACAGGGCAAGCGCAGCCGTCAGATCGGTTTCTTCCAGTCCTGCGGTCGATTCGGCGATCACATCGGGCTCGAGACCGCGCCGCGCCAGCTCGTGGCGGATGCGCACGGCGCTCGAGCGGCTGCGACGCGAATGGACCAACTGGGCGGCAAGACGCGCTTCCGACAGCCAGCCGCGCGCCTGCAGCTCGTCCAGCAGCGCGGCGAGCGTGCCGCCATCGTCGCAATATCCGGCGAGCAGGTGTTCCATTTCGGCGCGCGAGCGATCGCGCCGGGCGAGCAACCGGATGGCCTTCTGCTTGAGCGCCGGAGCATCGAGGTGCTGCGCGGGACCCGGATGCGAGCGGCGCCCCGCCATGAGCCTGGCGCCGGCGGTATGCTGCTGCGTCTGCCTGCTCAGGCCTCTTCGGCAACGGCCGCGGCGGCGGCGGGAACGCCCACCGCCTCGCGAATCCTGGCCTCGATCTCTTCGGCGATCTCGGGATGCTCCCGCAGGTATTCGCGCACGTTGTCCTTGCCCTGGCCGATGCGGTCGCCCTTGTACGAATACCAGGCGCCGGCCTTTTCCACGATGCGGTTGTTCACGCCCAGCTCGATGATCTCGCCTTCGAGCGAAATGCCTTCGCCATAGAGGATGTCGAACTCGGCCTGTCGAAACGGCGGCGCCACCTTGTTCTTGACCACCTTGGCGCGGGTCTCGGAGCCGATCACCTCGTCGCCCTTCTTGATCGAGCCGATACGGCGGATGTCGATGCGCACCGAGGCATAGAACTTGAGCGCGTTGCCGCCGGTGGTCGTCTCGGGATTACCGAACATGACGCCGATCTTCATGCGGATCTGGTTGATGAAGATGACCAGCGTGTTGGAGCGCTTGATGTTCGCGGTGAGCTTGCGCAGCGCCTGTGACATGAGGCGCGCCTGCAGGCCCATCTGCGGCTCGCCCATCTCGCCCTCGATCTCGGCCTTGGGCACCAGCGCCGCGACCGAGTCGACCACCACCACGTCGACCGAGCCGGAGCGCACCAGCATGTCGGCGATCTCGAGTGCCTGCTCGCCATTGTCCGGCTGCGAGATCAGCAGCTCGGAGATGTCGACGCCGAGCTTCTGCGCGTATTGCGGATCGAGCGCATGCTCGGCATCGATGAACGCCGCCGTGCCGCCGAGCTTCTGCATCTGCGCGATCACCGACAGCGTGAGCGTGGTCTTGCCCGAGGATTCGGGCCCGTAGATCTCCACCACGCGCCCGCGCGGCAACCCACCGATGCCGAGCGCGATATCCAGTCCGAGCGATCCCGTGGATACGGCCTGGACATCATTCGCCAGATTCGATTCGCCCAGGCGCATGATGGAGCCTTTGCCGAACTGCTTTTCGATCTGCGTCAGCGCCGCCGACAGTGCCTTGACCTTGTTGTCGTCCATGTCGATCTCCCAGAATGGCGCCATTATCCCACACGGCCGCGCCGGTCGAGCCCGTTACTTAAGCGCTACTCGGCACGCTAGACCGCTCGGTCTAGCGTGCGGGCGTCGCAATCTGCGCGAGGACACCGTGCAACGCGTGCGCCACCGTCTTGCGCCGCACGTCGTCCCGGTCGCCGCGAAAACGGCGCGTCTGAACCACCGCCTTGCCGGGCGCGCGCGCCCAGGCGAAACACACCGTGCCCACGGGCTTGTCGGGTGTTCCGCCGCCCGGGCCCGCGACCCCCGACACCGCCACCGAGACCTGGGCGTGACTGTGTCGCAATGCGCCCACAGCCATCTGGCGCACGACCTGCTCGGACACCGCGCCATACCGGGCGAGCGATGCGCTCTTGACGCCCAGCATTTCGCGCTTGGAGATGTAGGTGTAGGTGATGAAACCGCGCTCGAACCACTCGGAGCTTCCCGGCACCATGGTGATCGCCTGTCCGATCCAGCCGCCGGTGCAGGACTCGGCGGTCGCAACCATCAGGTCCTTGCGCTTCAATTCGCGCCCGACGCGAACCGCCAGCCGAAATAGAGCCTCGTCCATTTATAGAGCCTCGTCCATTTTTCTCCTCAATCGAGCAACGCCTTCGCTGCCGCCAGGCAGAGCAGGCTGTAACCGGCCGCGAGCAGATCATCGAACATCACGCCGAAGCCGCCTTTGAGGCTGCGGTCGAAATAACGAATCGGCGGCGGCTTGAAGATATCGAACACTCGGAACAGCGCGAACGCAGCCGCCTGCCACACGGCATCGGGTGGCGTGAAGAACAGCACCAGCAGGAAAGCGACGGTCTCGTCCCAGACGATGCCGCCGTGGTCGGCCACGCCCAGATCGTGCGACGTACGGCCGGCCGCCCAGATGCCGATCGCGAACGCAGCCGCAATCCCGGCCAGGTGAACATAGGCATTCAAGTGCGCAGCGGCCCACAGGTGCAACGGCACCGCGCCCAGGCTGCCGAACGTGCCGGGCGCGAATCGGATCAGTCCGACTCCGCCGAACAGCGCGATGACGTGCGCCGGGTGCGAGGCGACGAAGCGCCACGACGGTCCGCTGAGCGCCCTAGCCAAAGTGGTCGAATCCACGTTTCCCGATCCGTGCCACGGCTCCGTCGGCGCGCAGCAGCCGCACGCCGCGCCCGCGCCGCATCGTCCCGATGCGCGTGAGCGGCAAGCCGAGCTGCGTGCTCAGCGCCTGAACGTGGCCACGACGGCGAACCGGCGCGGTGAAGCAGAGCTCGTAATCGTCGCCGCCCGCGAGCAGCGCTTCATGCGCAGCCGCACGGTCGCCGAGGCGCGCAAGCAGGGGCGAACGCGGCACCTGCGCGACATGAACGTCGGCGCCGAGTTTCGAGCGCACGCAGATGTGGCCCAGGTCGGCCGCAAGGCCATCGGAAATGTCGATCGCGGCATGCGCGATCCCGCGCAGCGCGATACCGAGCGCGATGCGCGGAGTCGGCCGCTCCAGCCGGCACATGCAGCGCGCCAGCTCGTTCGCGGCAAGCGTCACGCGGCCCTTGCCGTGCGCGACGCCGAGCGCGGCCTCGCCCAGCGAACCCGACACCCAGACATCGTCGCCCGGCCGCGCGGCGTCGCGGCGCAACGAGGCGCGCGGCGGAACCTCGCCGACGATCGTGACGCTCAGGTTGAGCGGCCCGCGGGTCGTATCGCCGCCGACCAGATCGACGTCGAAGGCGCGCGCGAGGGCGAGGAAGCCACCCGCGAAACGTTTCAGCCAGGCGCTATCGGCGCTCGGCAGCGCCAGCGACAGCAGCGCCCAGCGCGGCGCCGCGCCCATGGCCGCCATGTCGGAGAGATTGACGGCCAATGCCTTGTGACCGAGGGCGCGCGGATCCGCGTCGGGGAAGAAGTGGGTGCCGGCCACCAGCATGTCGGCCGATACCGCGAGCGCCATGCCGGGCGAGGGCTCGAGCAGCGCCGCATCATCGCCGACTCCGAGCAGCGCATGCTTCGCCGGCCGCGCGAAGTAGCGCCGAATCAGCTCGAATTCGGTAGGCATGCGCAATTGTACGCGCAGGCGCTGCAGCCTTCCGTCGAGCGGGAAGCGGGCCGGCGCCCTCGCGCAGCTGCGCTCTCGTCAACGCCGCGAGCGCGATGCGCGTGGATCGGCCTCGACTTCGATCGCGCGGGCTTGGGCGGCAAGGCGATCGAGCACGCCGTTCACGTACTTGTGGCCATCCGTTCCGCCATAGGCCTTGGCCAGTTCGACGGCCTCGTTGATCACGACCCGGTAGGGCGTCTCGATGCGGTGCACCAGCTCATATGCGCCAACCAGCAGCACCGCGTGCTCCACCGGCGACAGTGCAGCGATCGGCCGATCCAGATAGGGCGCCAGCCGCGCATCGAGGTCGCTCGCTTCGCGGATCACGCCGTTGAGAATCGATTCGAGCAGCGCACGGTCGGCCTTGTCGAAAGTCCTGAGTTCCGCCAGGCGATGCTCGATCGCGCGCACATCGTTGCCGGCGAGCAGCCACTCGTACAGGCCTTGTACGGCGAATTCGCGGGCGAGTCGACGGCTGTTTCTCATCTGGCGTGCGATAACCAACGTGTCCGCGCGACGCGCGAAGAGGCGCGCATTCTACCGGAAAGCGTATCGCTTCCGAGCAGACACGCGAACGCTTGTCGCTCGCCATGCAAAGGGATGGGGCGGCGGGAGCGCATTGATGCGCTCCGGGGGCGGGCTCGCACCTTGTCCGGTTCATCGGCCGGCGGCATGCAATGCGAGGATGTCCCACACCGCGCGGCATAGCGGCGTGGGGATCGCGTGCGCGCGCCCGAGCGTGGCGACCGCACCGGCGAGCCATTCGATCTCCAGCGGCCGGCCGGCCTCGCGATCGTGGTGCAGCGACGAGGTCATGTCCTGCGGCATGGTATCGGCGAACGCAAGCCTCTGCTCGGCGTAGTCGGACGGCAGGGCCACACCGAGCGCGCGGCCGACGGCGACAACCTCGCGCATGAGATCCAGCAGGAACGCCCGCGTCTGCGCATTGCCGAGGATGGCGCCGAGGCGCACTCGCATGGTCGCCGTGGTCGAGGACAGGCCGACAAGGAATACGAACTTCTCCCACAGCGTGCGACGAATGTCGTCGCTGATCGCGGCGTCGATGCCCGCACGCGTGAGCCAATCGTGCAGCGACTGCACGCGCGGCGACGGACGGCCGTCGTATTCGCCGATCACGACCCGCTGGACGGCGCCGGTTTGCCCGATGACACCGGGCCGGGCGATGCGGGTCGCAACATAGGTGACGCCGCCGACTACGGCCTGTGCCCCGAACTCGCGCCGCAGAATGTCGTCCTTGGTCACGCCGTTCTGCAAGGACAGGACCGCAGTCGCGGGCGTCACCAATGGCCGTACGGCGGCCGCTGCGGCCTCGGTGTCGCGCAGCTTGACCGCGATGATGACCAGGTCGACCGGACCCAATAGCGCCGGGTCCTCCGCGGCTCGCACGTTCGGAATACGGATGGCGTCCTGACCATCGCGCTCGATCACCAGCCCGTTCGCGCGCATCACCTTCAGATGCTCGCCTCGCGCGACGAAGCGCACATCGCACCCCGCATGGGCGAGCCGTCCGCCGACGAAGCCGCCTACGCCTCCGCTGCCCATGACGGCGATTCTCATCTCTTTCTCCAATGCTCCGGACTCGAGCACGGTAGCAGAAGTCGACGCCCCCGGAATCGGGGAATACACTTCCAGTGTCCGGAGGCCGGGATTCGTTGCTGCAACGTCAATTGTGAAGGAGCGCCGCATGGACAACCGACTCGTCGTCGAGATCGTATCCGACGTGGTTTGACCCTGGTGTTTCATCGGCAAACGCCGCCTGGAATCGGCCTTGGCGCTATTCCGCAGCAAGTTGCCCGATGAACCCGAGCCGGCCGTGCGCTGGCTGCCGTTCCAGCTCAATCCGGATCTCCCAGCGGAGGGAATAGCCCGCAAGACCTACATCGAACGCAAGTTCGGTCCCGGCGGCGCCCGCAATTATGCCCGCGTCGCCGCGGTGGGCAAGGAGGTCGGCATCGACTTCGCCTTCGACGCGATCACCGTGCAGCCCAACACCGTCAACGCGCATCGCCTCATGCACCATGCCGCCCGACACGAGCGGGAAGATGCAATGGCCGAGAGCCTGTTCCGTGGTTACTTCCAGGAAGGCACCGTGTTGACGGACTTGTCCCAGCTGGCCGCGCTCGGCGCGCGCGCGGGATTCGAGCCCGATGCGGTGGCCGCTTATCTCGCCTCCGACGAGGACAGGCAAGCGGTGCTGTCAGCCGATCTCGAAGCACGGCAGGCGGGAATCGGCGGCGTTCCATTCTTCATCTTCAATCGACGCGTCGCCGTTTCGGGCGCGCACGAGCCGAGCATGCTGCTCGAAGCGATGCAGCAGTCGCTAGCCTGAATTTCCATGGCGCCAGTCCTGACGCCTGCTGCCGCCCGGGGCACCGGGCTGACGGCTGCATGGTCACAATGCGACGGAATGTCGACGTGGGCGCAGTCCGACGGCCGCCGATGTCGTTCCGCCGGCTTCTTTCTTAGCATGCATAATCAGTAACTTAACGTATCGCCACGACGCCGTGTCAGGGATGGTGTGGAAGTTGCTTTGAGAAGCTCAGGACGTGGCTTCGCAAGGTAACGGTCAATGTTGATCTACATCGAGGACTACCTGAACCGCCGCCGCCAATCGCAGGCGCAGGCGCGACCGCTGTTGATTGCCGCGGGCGGCACGGCGACGACAGTATCGGCGGACAATTCGAGTCTTGCGCGGCCGTCGGCGCGCATCCGTGTCTTGCCTCTGGCGGCGCCTTGTTACGACCCGGCGCTGTCCTCGGCAATCGATCTCGGCAACGTCTACGCCGAGGCCACGCTGGTCTGAAGGCAGCGGCGCCTCGCGGGTCCCACCTCGCGGGTCCCACCTGCGAGCTCATGCACCACCGTGCTCGCGCGTCACCGTACAGCCACCCTGACCCTGCAATCGGGTGCCGGGCGAAGTCTCCTTTGTTGCGCGCTCGCGGCCGATTCGATTCGAATCAGTCCGCTGTCCCCGAAAGTTGAAGTCGATTCGCCGGCTCGCGCGATGCGGGAGGACCAGCGAACGAATTCCCGCGATTGAAGTTTTGGCGGGCATCTTCTACCATAAGCGCGCAACATCTTTCGAGAGGAGGCAGCATGCTGATCGAAGAGGATTTGGAAGCTACGCGCGCCAAACTCGCCGAATTGCACTCCGTACATCGCAGTCTCGACAAGATGATCTCCCGCCTCGCCGACAGCCCCGTACAAGACGAACTCGAGCTGCGGCGCCTGAAGAAACAAAAGCTCCTGCTCAAAGACCAGATCTCGGTGCTCGAGAAACGACTGGTCCCCGATGTGCCAGCCTGAGTAACCGAACGCGCAGCCCGAGCCGTAACGCCGGGCAACCCTTGCGCGACACGGCGTATGCCGAGCGGATCGCCGGCATTCGTGTCGAATCCAGAGCGCTGTATCAGGCGCGCATTTGCGCGTGTCCCGCACGACCACGGTCGCGCGTGGCCCGCATCGTCACCACGACCGCGAGCAGCGCGAGCAGCACGAACCAGACGAGCGACCAGCCGGCAATGCTGAGGCCGAGAAAGGTCCAGCCTTTTTCCGCGCATTCGCCCGATCCGCGCAGCACCATGTCGATCGCCTTTTGCAACGGGAAGCGCGACAGGATGTAGTCGAGCCCCGGTCCGCATTCCGGGACCATGTTCTTGGGCAAGCTTTGCAGCCATACGTGTCGCCCGGCGAGCGCCGCGCCCGCGGCCGCAAACAGCAGCAGCAGCACGCCGTAGACGGCCGCCGCCGTGCGACGCGGATCGTGTAGCGCGGCGACGAGGAATACCACGCCCAGACCCATGAATGCGATTCGCTGCAGCAGGCACAGCGGGCAAGGGTCTTCGCCCACGACGTACTGCAGATAAAGGGCGAACCCGATCAATCCTGCGCACACCAGGAAGCCCGCCAGATAACCGTGCCGATTCGTGAGTTGCATCGTCCTCGCCGTGGCTGGCGCATGCGCCATCGATAGGCCCCGTCTCGCGTATGACCCGGGCGAGCGCCTCGCGCCGGATGATGACACTCGCCTGCTAAACTTCACTCATGCTGCGACGACCGGGGGCCATTTCGATCGACGAGTCTCTGATCCAGGAGCAGTTCGTACGCGCGCCCGGACCGGGCGGCCAGAACGTTAACAAAGTGGCCACCGCCGTGCAACTGCGCTACGACCTCGCACGCGCAACCTTGCCCGCCGATATGAAGCGCCGGCTCGCGGCGCTGGCCGGTTCGATGATGACGCGCGAGGGCGAGCTGGTGATCCAGGCGAGCCGCTATCGCAGCCAGGCGCGAAACCGGGAAGACGCGAGGACGCGGCTGCTCGATCTGCTGCGCAAGGCATCGGTTCGTCCGCGCGCGCGGATCGCAACGAGGCCACCCGCAGCCGAGCGCGAACGCCGCCTGCAGTCGAAGCATCGGCGCGGCCTGCTCAAGCGCGACCGGCGCATCTTGGAGTAGCCTTCAACCCGAGTTGACGACGACAGCAACCGCGCCGGCGACGATCAGGAGCACGACCGCCGCCCGCAGCAGACTCGCCATCGGCTCCTGCGTCGGCGCGGCACCATCGACGTACTTTCTGCCGGTGAACATGGCGCCGATCAGGTTCTCGCGCTTGACCAGCAGATAGAACAGGATCGCGATCAGGTGCAGCGCGATCAGTGCGAGCAACACGTAGAAGTTGTAGTTGTGGATCGCGGTGAGCAATTCGCTCGTCTCGCCCGAAACACGGCTTGCGAGCGGACCTTCGGTCATGACGTCGTCGTTGGCGAAAAGCCCCGTCGTCGCCTGTACCGTTATGCTGAGCAGCATCAGCACGACGCTCCAGCCGCCCAACGGATTGTGGCCGAGGAACCTCGACGAGCGGGTGGCGGTGAGACTCGTGGCGTAACGGATCACCTCGCCCGGCCCTCTGACGAAGCTGGCGAAGCGTGCATGCCAGCTGCCGACCCATCCCCAAATGATGCGAAACACGACCAGGGTGAGAATCGTGTAACCCGACCACATGTGGTAGGTCATGGCATTGCCGCCCACCTCGCTGGTGATCCAGGAGACGGCAATGAGTACGACGAGCAACCAATGCACGATGCGCACGGGCCAATCCCAAACCGCGACGGCCTTGCGCGGCTGATTCTCCCGATCGACTCTCGCCTCGGCCATCCGCACTCTCCTTTCGCGCCAACGATGCACGCGACGCGCTCGGCTGCCGCGGCAGGCAAATTCGGCTCTCAATTGTCGTTGACGACTCGCCCCATGGGATTGGGTGCATCGTCGCGTTGCGTCTGCAGCCGAGCGGCGACCATGTCGGTCAGCCTCACGTAGTCGGTCTTGCCGTTGCCCAGCACAGGCAGCGAGGCGACATGAACGATCTCGCGCGCCACCGCGAGATCCTGCGCTCCGAGCGAGCGAGCGGCCTGGTGCAACTTCATCCGATCGAGCGCGGCATCGGTCGTGAAGAGAACCGTCGTCTCGCCGCGCTCCGTCGCTGTCGCAATCGTTGCGGCATGCTGATGCTCCGGCGAGCACTCGCGCGCCAATCGCTCCACCAACTCCAACGCCACCATCTCTCCGGCCACCTTGGCAAAGCGCTTGAGGCGCCCGACTACGCGCACGAAACCCTGATCGTCGATTTCGACCACGTCGCCCATGCAATACCAGCCGGGGCCGAGCTCCGATGCGGGCGGCTGCAATTCGCCCGGTCGATCGGGCAGCAGATAACCGAGCATGAGATTGGGACTGCGCACATGCAACACGCCGCCTTGAGCGATCCCCGGCACGGCCGTGAGGCGGAACTCGACGCCTGCGAGAAATGCGCCGACCGTTCCGGCGCGATTGCGTTGTGGGGTGCCAAGCGAAATGGCAGGGCCGCATTCCGTCGCACCATAGCCCTCGAACACGCGCAGGCCGAACCGCTCCTGGTACAACCGTTGAACTTCCGGGTTGAGCTTTTCCCCGCCCGAGATCACATAGCGCACGGTCGCGAAATCCAGCGCGCGTGCCTGCCGCGCGTAGTGGCCCAGGAACGTGCTGGTGCCGAACAGGTAGGTGCATTTACGCGAATAGGCGATCTCGGGAATGATCCGGTAGTGCAACGGGTTGGTATACAGAAAAAGCTTCGTTCCGTACACCAGGGGCATCAGCGTGCAGGCGATGAGACCGTAGGTGTGGTACATCGGCAGCGCGTTGAGGAACTTGTCGTTCTCGTTGAAGTCGATCGCGGCTGCGAGCTGCGCCATGTTCGCCAGTACGCCGTCATGCGACATCCCCACGCCCTTCGGCTTGCCTTCCGAGCCCGAGGTGAACAAGACGATCGCAAGCGCATCCGGGTCGCTCGCACGCTCGATGCTACGCGGCCGCCATAGGGCCCAGCCAGCGAGCCAGAGCTTGTCGCGCCAACCGAGCTGCGAACGAAGGTCTTCGAGGTAGTGGATGCTGCAGCCGTCCAATGCGCGTAGCAGCCGCTCCAGACGCGCCATCTCGACGAAACGGCGCGAAGTCACCACGGTCTTGATGCCGGCTGCGGCGACGGAGCTGCGCACAGCGTCCGGACCGGAACTGTAGTTGAGGATCGCGGGCACGCGGGCAGCTGCGCTCAATCCGAACAAGGTTCCGACAGCAGCCACCGTATTGGGCAGCAACACGCCCACGACCTCGCGCTCCCGCGTGCGCGGCTGCAGCAAGCGCGCGAGCGCCAGCGTCACCTTGAGCACGGTGCCGTACGATTCTTCGATCTGCCGGATGTCTTCGACGATCGGGGTCCGGCGCCCCTGCTGCTCAACCGCGTCCAGGAACGCACCGAACAAGGTACGGCGAGGTCTCGCCTCGAGCGCTGCGCACTGCATGAGCGAGAGCAATTGAACACCGGCCTGCCGGCGCCGCTCGCGCGCCGCCAGGCCGGGCGCCAATTCGATTCGGCCCGGTGTGCCGACACTCAGAACCGAACCGTGGCGCAGCTTGCCGTTGGCCCCGGGAGAACCGTAGCGGATGTTGATCGGGACCACGGTTGCGCCGGTTCGAGCCGCGACGATCGCGGGCGCCTCGTAGAGCTTGCCCAGTGCGCCTGTGCGAACCGGCCCGTTCTCCGGAAAGACGACGACGTTGCGGCCTTGGTTGATCAGGCGCGCGAGCCGGCGCACGGTCAATGCTTCGCTCATTTCCGCGACGAGAACGTGCGCCCCGCGCAGCCACAGCTTGCAGGCTGGATGGCGCGCGGCGCGCGGCGCGACCACGACAACGGCATCGATCGGCAGCACCGCGGACACCAGCAGCGGGGCGATCGCGCCCGGATGATTGGCAACGATCAGCAGAGGCCCCGGCGAGAGCAGTGCATCGGCCTTCCCGCCGAGAGAAGCGCCTAGCACTGCGCGCAGCAGACGCCTCGAACGCGTACCTTGCATGATCGGAGCATACCCCAACGCGCTTATCGCTCTAACACCGGCTCGCCGCCCAGCGCACCCGCCCTTATTCGCGGCCACCCGAGCGCACGCCGAGCATTTTGTAGGAAAACTTCCTACAACGCTTGTAAGACATCTTCTGACGCCATGTCGTCATTTCTCTTATAAATGGCCAGTTTTTTACAATTTTACTGCCCCCGAAAGGCTACCGTGAGCCCAATTGATTTTCAACAATATAAAACCTAACAATCTGTGAGATTTGTGTTTTACGTTAGGTTGCTCTACATTTCCTACCACTATGTCGGAATGTCACTGACATCGCCTGAAAATCAACGAATCGGGAGACCCCCCACATGGATATGAATGTGCCGCAGCAGCTGTTGGAGGCTCGCGACAATGCCTTGGCGCGGCAGCTGACCCCCGACCTGGAGTACAGGTTCTCAGAACAGTTGAGCGCGCGCTTCGACCCCAGCCAGAACGCGATGTGGTCGCGCTGGAGCCCGTCGCCGCGGCCTTGCTTCAATCCGGGCCTGCTGCGCGATATTCGAACGTACTACGACATGCTTACGCAGACGCACGGCACGGTGAGCGACGGCATCGACGAGCATCCGATCGAATACGTCGTGCTCGCCTCGGCCATGCCAGGCGTATTCAATCTGGGCGGCGACCTGGATTTGTTCCGCGAACTGATCGACAAGCGCGACCGCGCCGGCCTTTCGGTATACGGGCGCGCGTGCGTCGATGTGCTGTATCGCAACTACATCGCGCACGATCTCCCCGCCACGACCATTTCTCTGGTTCAGGGCGAATGCCTGGGCGGCGGCTTCGAAGCCGCCCTGTCGAGCGACGTCATCGTGGCCGAACGCAGCGCCCGCTTCGGTTTCCCCGAGATCCTGTTCAATCTATTCCCCGGAATGGGAGCCTATTCCTTCCTCTATCGGCGTGTTGGCGAGAAGCGCGGAGAGGAGATACTCACCAGCGGCAGGATCTACAGCGCCGAGCAGGTGCGCGAGCTGGGCGTCATCGACCTGGTGGTCGACGATGGGCAGGGCGAAGCCGAGGTCGCAGCACTCATCAAGCAGCGCTCCCGCATGCGCAATGGGCTCTATGGAATCGCCGCGGCGCGCAGGCGCGTGCAGAAGATCGACCTCGCCGAACTCGTAGACATCGTTGAAATTTGGGTAGACTGTGCGCTCCGACTCAACACCCGGGATCTCAAACTCATGCAGCGGCTGGTTTCCCGCCAAAGCGGCTTGGCGGAATCGCAGCAGGTGCACTAGGCAACGCCGCAACGCGGACCGGCCGCGCGCGGACCGGCTCGCCACCAAAGGTTGCTCGAGGTCACAATGACCCCAACGCGCAAGGGAGGCGCGGACATGCGTCCGCCATTCGAGTACAGCATCCAGGAGGCAGCCGAACGGCTCGGCCTGCCCATTCATACCTTGCGGCGATGGCACGAGCACGGAATCCTGATCGCGCGCCGCACCGAGGGCGGCCATCGGCGCTATTCCCGCGAACTGATCGACACGCTCGCCAGCACGAACTTCTCGGGCCTGTCGCAGGGGTCGGTGTCCGACGAGCTGGCCGCGGTCAAGCGCACGCTCGAGGACAAGCGGCGGGTCATACAGCTTTTGCTCGAAAGCGAGAAGCGCTACCGCGACCTGGTCGAAACGTCCCACGATCTGGTCTGGACCACCGATGCCCAGGGCCGCTTCACCTACGTCAACGGCGCTTCGCTGGAAGTGTTCGGGCTGGAGCCGTCCGCGATCATCGGGCGCTGCTTCTTCGATTTCGAGACGCGCCCCGCGCACATCGCCAATCGCCGCTTCCTCGCCAAGCTGATGCGCAACGGCGAGGTGCGCAACTACCTCACGCATCTGCAGACTATTCACGGCCAGGATCGCTGGATCGGGATCAATGCGCGCGTGACGGCATCGGATTCGGGTGCGGTGATCGGGATCCGCGGCACCGCGCGCGACGTGACCGAGGCGCAGACGGCGATGATGGAGATGGAGCGCATGGCGGCGCGCGATCATCTCACCGGGCTGCCGAATCGCACCGCGCTGCAGGCGCAGCTGCAACAATCGCTGGAATCCAACGAGCACGGCGCCGTCGTTTTTCTCGACCTGGACCATTTTCGCTACGTCAACGAAAGCTTCGGCTATCCGGCCGGCGACCAGCTGCTGATCGGCATCGCGGCGGTACTGCGCGAAGCGCTGGAGTCGACCGGGGCGAAGATCTACCGCCTGGGGGGCGACGAGTTCGCCGTCATCGCCCGCAACAAGCTGCGCGCGCAGGCCGCCGAGCTCACCGAAAAGACGCTGGAGGCGATCCGGCAGTATCGCTGCGTGCTGCGCGCCGGACATCGGATGTGGGGCGTGAGCGCCTCGGCCGGTGTCGCGCTGTATCCGTTTCACGGCAACGACGTTCCGGGGCTGCTGTCGAATGTCGATGCCGCCATGTTCCAGGCCAAGGAAGCCGGGCGCAACCGCTACGTGCTGTTCGGCAACGACCCGGACGACCGTCGCAGCACGCACCGGCGCGTGCACTGGTCGCGCAAGCTGCGCGATGCCATCGATGCCGATCGCATCGTGCTGCACTGCCAGCCGGTGGTCCGGCTGGCAGATCGCAAGACCGTGCACTACGAGGTGCTGGCGCGGCTTCGCGACGACGACAATACGCTCATCCAGCCGGCGCAGTTCATCGAGCTGGCCGAATCGCTGGGATTGATCCGTGAAATCGATTTGCGCGTGGTGGAGAAAGTGCTGCGGCACATCGCGGCGAACCCGTCGCCGCACGAGTCGCTGCGTTACTTCGTCAACCTGTCGCGCGTGTCGATCTCGGACCCGGCCTGGGTAGCCCGCTTCCAGCAATTGCTGTGCTCCGCCCCGGTGCGCCCGGGGCAGCTCGTGTTCGAGATCACCGAAACCGCGGCCATGACCGAGGTCGACGTGACGCTGAAGTTCATCGAGCGCCTGAAGGCCATGGGCCACCGTTTCGCGCTCGACGACTTCGGTGCGGGCTTCAGCTCGTTCTACTACCTGAAGCGCTTCGAAGTGGACTACATCAAGATCGACGGCGGCTTCATCCGCGATCTTTGCGAAGGCAACTCCAATGTGCTGTTCGTGCGCGCCCTCAACGATGTGGCGCGCGGGCTCTCCAAGCAAGTGATCGCGGAAGGCGTGGAGACCAAGCAGGCGTTCGACATGCTATTGCAGATGGGCGCGCAATACGGCCAGGGCTACTACTTCCGCTCGCCGTACCCGATGGAAAACGGGCCCGACCTGGGAAGTGTCTACCAGCCCGCGGTCGCTTGAGCTTTGAGTCCTACCGTCTTGGTCCTACCATTGGCCGGCCGCGATTCTGCCGGCCAGCAGCAGCGCCATGATGGTCTTCGCTTCGACGATGCGGCCGCTTTTCACCCATTGCAGCGCTTCCTCCAGCGGCAGAGTGAATACGTCGAGAAACTCGCCCTCGTCGAGCGCATGGCCGACGTGCTCGAGATCGCGCGCCAGATAAAGCTCGATGCGCTCGTTGGAATAGCCCACCACGGGGTAGGTGGTGAGCAGATGCCGCCAGCTCCGGGCGCGATAGCCGGTCTCCTCCAGCAGCTCGCGCTTGGCCGTATCGAGCGCATCCTCGCCCGGATCGATCTTGCCTGCCGGAAGCTCGTAGACGTGGCTTTTGAGCGGATAGCGGTATTGACGTTCCATCAGCACGCTGCGCTCGTCCGGCATTGCGAGCATCACCGCGGCGCCCGGATGCACGATGTACTCGCGCCGGGAGGGCTTGCCGTCCGGGAGCCGCACGATGTCTTCCTGGACTTGCAGCAGCCGGCCTCGGTAGACCGTTTTGGACTCGACCGTGTGCTCGGTCAGATCGCGCTCGGAATCGGCTGGCATGAGAGCGGGCGTGCTAGAAGGAATACTGGATCGAGGCGATGCAAAGCGCCATCAGCGGCTGCGGCAAGATGCCGAGCACCAGCATCGAAAGGCCGTTGGCGCTGAGCAGCAGGCGCATGTCGGCCTGCGGCCGGATGGGCGCCGTGTCCTGAGCCGCATCGAAATACATGAGCTTCACCACCCGCAGGTAGTAGAACGCGCCTACCAGCGAGAGAAGCACGGCAACGACGGCGAGCCAGGCATAGCCGGCGGCGAACACCGCCTGCAGCACCGACAGCTTGGCGTAGAAGCCGATGGTCGGCGGCAGCCCCGCCATGGAAAACATGGTGATGAGCATCATGAACGCGTACCAGGGGCTGCGCTGGTTCAGTCCCTTGAAATCGTCCAGCATGTCGGCTTCGAACCCCTGGCGCGACAGCAGCAGGATCATGCCGAAAGCCGCCAGAGACATGAGGACGTAGGCGACCACGTAGAACATCGCCGAGCCGTAGCCGTTGAGATCTGCCGCCAGCACCCCGAGCAGCAGGAACCCCATGTGCGAGATGGTGGAATACGCGAGCATGCGCTTGATGCTGGTCTGGGCGATCGCGGTGATGTTGCCGATCGCGAGCGAAAGCACCGAAAGCACCACCAGCATCTGCTGCCAGTCGGTGACCAGGGCCTCCAGCCCCGATACCAGCAGGCGCATGATGAGCGCGAACGCGGCCAGCTTGGGCGCCGAACCGATGAGGATCGTGACAGCGGTCGGCGCGCCGTCGTACACGTCCGGAACCCACATGTGGAACGGCACGGCGCCCAGCTTGAAGCCTACGCCCGCCACAATGAAGGCCACGCCCAGACCGAGCACCCAGACCTTGGGATTTTCGGCGGTCGCGATCGCCGAGGCGATCTGGTCCAGCTGCATCGTCCCGGTCGCACCGTAGATCATCGACATGCCGTAAAGAAGCAATCCCGAAGCGAGCGCGCCCAGCACGAAGTACTTCATCGCGGCCTCGACCGCGACGCGCGAATCGCGCTGCAGGGCAACCATCGAGTACAGCGACAGCGACAGCAGCTCCAGTCCGAGATAGAGCAGCAGCAGGTGGCTCGCGGAGATCATGACCATCATGCCGAGCGTGGCGAACAGCGCCAACACGAACAGCTCGCCCCGGTAGATACCGCGCGCGCCGATGTAGGCGCGGCAATAGACGAGAATCCCGGCCACCGCGATGCAGACGAACACCTTGAGCACGTCGGCCATCGGATCGCGCACGAACATGTCGCTGAAGGTGTAGGCCGTCGCCGTCCCACCCGTGCCGACCAGCACCGCGCAGCCGGCGAGGCTCAGCAGGGTGAGCACGTAGCTCACCCAACGCGAGTCGTCCGAAAGGAACAGATCGACCAGCAGCACCGTGCAGGCAGCCGCCAGCAGGAATATCTCCGGGGCCGCGACTGCGAGGTCAGGAACTGGAAATCCCATCGACTGCTATGCCTCCGCTAGTTTTGCGCAGCGAATTTCGAACTCGGGACACTAGGGCAGCTTGCTGCGGGCGACGTGCGCCAGCAGGTCGTTCACGCTCACGTGCAGCACTTCGGCGAACGGCGCCGGATATACCCCCATCAGGAGCACGCATGCGGCCAGCACCGCCATGACGATCCACTCGCGCGCGGACAGATCATCGAGCTGCGCCACGTGATCGTTGGTCACGGCGCCGAACACGACCCGCTTGTACATCCACAGCGTATAGGCCGCGCCCCAGATGAGCGTGGTGGCCGCGGCCGCCGCGTACCAGAAGTTCACCTTCAGTGCCCCCATGATGACGAGGAACTCGCCGACGAACCCGCTGGTTCCCGGCAGCCCCGCGTTCGCCATCGCGAACAGCATGAAGAAGGCCGCGAAAACCGGCATGCGGTTCACCACGCCGCCGTAGTCGGCGATCTGGCGCGAGTGCATGCGGTCGTACAGAACGCCCACGCACAGGAACAGGGCGCCCGAGACGAACCCGTGCGAGATCATCTGGATGACCGCCCCTTCCATCGCCATGGCATTGAAAACGAAGATGCCGAGCGTGACGAAGCCCATGTGCGAGATGGACGAATAGGCGATGAGCTTCTTCATGTCGGTCTGCACCAGGGCGACCAGGCCGATATAGATCACCGCGATCAGCGACAGCGCGATGACGAACCCCGCGAGCTCATGGCTCGCGTCCGGAACGATCGGCAGCGACAGGCGCAGGAAGCCGTAGGCACCGAGCTTCAGCATGATCGCTGCCAGCACCACCGAGCCCCCGGTCGGCGCTTCGACGTGCGCATCGGGAAGCCACGTATGCACGGGCACCATCGGCACCTTGACGGCGAACGCCAGGAAGAAGGCCAGGAACACCAGCACCTGGGCAACGAACGGGATGGGCAACGCGTACCAGTCCTGCAGCGAGAAGCTGCCGCCCGAGCTCAGGTACAGGTAGATCAGCGCGATCAGCGCCAGCAGCGAGCCGAGCAGCGTATACAGGAAGAACTTGAGCGCCGCATAGACGCGGTTGGGGCCGCCCCACACGCCGATCACGATGAACATCGGGATCAGCGTCGCCTCGAAAAAGACATAGAAGAGCAGCCCGTCGAGCGCGCAAAACACGCCGTTCATCACGCCCGAAAGAATCAGCAGCGAGGCCATGTACTGCGCCACGCGGGTGTCGATCACCTTCCAGCCCGCGATCACCACCAAGACGGTGGTGAGGCAATTGAGCAGGATCAGCAGCAGCGAGATGCCGTCGATGCCCAGGTGGTAGTAGACGTTGAAGCTCTCGATCCAGGAATGGCGTTCGACGAACTGGAAACCGCTCGCCGTCGCGTCGAATCCGGTCCAGAGCGGGATCGCGACCAGGAAGCCGGCGACCGCGCCCACCAGCGCCAGCAGCCGCGCCATGCCGGCATTGCGATCCGACCCGGTCAATAGCGTCGCAATTCCGGCCAGGATCGGCAGCCAGATCACGGTGCTCAGCGTCGGCAGTGCGCCCATGCGTGCGTTTTCTCCCCGCTCAGCTCGATATGAACAGCAGCGTGACGAGCAGCAACACGCCGATAATCATTGCGAATGCGTAGGTGTAGATGTATCCGGTCTGGAGATAGCGCAGGAGCCCTGCGAACCACCCCATCAGGCGCGCGGATCCGTTTACCATGACGCCATCGATCAATCCCGCGTCGCCGAAGCGCCACAGGCCGCGCCCCAATCCGCGCGTGCCGCCGGCGAAGAACCAGTCGTTGAACTCGTCGAAGCCGTACTTCTTCTCCAGCACCCGGTACAGGAGCGAGAAGCGCCCTGCGATCACGGCCGGCAGGTCCGGGCGCTTGATGTACAGATACCAGGCCAGCGCGATCCCGGCGAGCAAAAGCCAGAATGGAGCCGTCAAGAGCGCATGCCACATCATGCCGAGCACCCCGTGGAATTCCTCGCCCAACCGCGCCAGCACCGTGTGCTCGGGCGCGACGTAGATCGAGTCGCCGAAATAGGATCCGAACAGCACCGGGCCGATCAGCCAGCCGGCGGCAATCGCCGGAATCGACAACGCGACCAGCGGCAGGGTGACCACCGCCGGCGACTCGTGCGGCACGCGCCCGTGGTCGTGATCCGTCGCTGCGGCATGCGTATCGTGCGCGTGTGCGACCGCGTGCGCAGCGGTCGCCGCCGGCCCGGTCACGGCTGTAGCGCCGTGGCCCGAATCGTCTCCATGGCCGAAGCGCTCGGTGCCGTGGAAGGTCATGAACATCATGCGGAAGGTGTAGAAGGCGGTCACGAATACGCAGGCCGTCACGCAGAACGCGGCGAAACCGGCGCCGGGCGTGGTTGCCAGATGCGCCGCCTCGATGATCGCATCCTTGGAGAAGAAACCGGACAATCCTGGAACGCCGATGCTCGCAGCCGCCGAGATCATCATGGTCCAGTAGGTGATCGGCATGTACCGGCGCAGCCCGCCCATGCGGCGCATATCCTGCTCGTGATGCATGGCGATGATCACCGAGCCGGCGCCGAGGAACAGCACCGCCTTGAAGAACGCGTGGGTGGCGAGGTGAAAGATCGCGGCCGAGTAGGCCGAAGCGCCCAACGCGACGGTCATGTACCCGAGCTGCGAAAGAGTCGAATACGCGACCACGCGCTTGATGTCGTTCTGCACGATCGCGATGAGCGCCATGAAAAGTGCGGTGATCGCGCCGATGACGATGACGAACGAAAGCGCCGTCTCCGAGAGCTCGAACAGCGGCGACATGCGCGCTACCATGAAGATGCCCGCGGTCACCATGGTAGCGGCGTGGATCAGGGCGGAAATCGGGGTCGGACCTTCCATCGAATCGGGCAGCCAGACGTGCAGCGGAAATTGCGCGCTCTTGCCCATCGCGCCCACGAACAGCAGGATGCAGATGACGCTCATGAGGCTCCAGGCATGGCCCTCGAACAGCTCGATGTTCATTCCCGCAAGCTGCGGTGCTTGCGCGAACACGCTCGCATAGTCGAGGCTGCCGGCGTAGGCGAGCACCAGGCCGATACCGAGCAGGAAGCCGAAATCGCCCACGCGGTTGACCAGGAACGCCTTGAGGTTGGCGTAGATCGCCGTCGGGCGCGTGTACCAGAAACCGATCAGCAGGTACGACACCAACCCCACCGCCTCCCAGCCGAAGAACAGCTGCAGGAAGTTGTTCGACATCACCAGCATCAGCATGGAGAAAGTGAACAGCGAGATGTAGCTGAAGAAGCGCTGGTAGCCGGGATCGTCGGCCATGTAGCCGATGGTATAGACGTGCACCGCGAGCGAGACGAAGGTCACGACCACCATCATGGTGGCCGTCAGCCGATCGATGAGAAAGCCGATCTCGAAGCGCAAATCGCCCGAGACGAGCCAGGTGTAGACCGGGCCGTTGAAGGTATTGCCGTCGAACACGTCGCGGAAAACAGCGAGCGCCGCGCCGAACGAGACCACCATGAGCGCGATGGTGACCGAATGCGCGCCGCGCCGGCCGATGAACCGCCCGCCCAGTCCGGCGACGAGCGCGCCGAGCAACGGAGCGAGAGCAACGATCAGGTAGAGTGTCTGCATGCCGCTTGTTTTTCTGTATGGGTAGCCGTCCCGCTTAGAGCCCGCGGGCCGATCATCCTTTCAGGCTGTCGAGATCGTCGACGTCGATGGTGTTGAGCGCGCGGAACAGGACCACCAGGATCGCCAGGCCGATCGCGGATTCCGCCGCCGCTACGGTGAGGATGAAGAACACGAACACCTGCCCGGCCATGTCGTCGAGATAGTGCGAGAACGCGACGAAATTCATGTTGACGGCAAGCAGCATCAGCTCGATCGCCATCAGCAAGATGATCACATTACGGCGGTTGAGGAAAATGCCGACCACGCTGATCGCGAACAGGATCGCGCCCAGGATCAGGTAATGCGAAAGCGTGATCACCGTGCGCCTCCCGCTTCCGGCTTGGCTTCGGCGCTCGCCTCTGCCGCGGCGTCCGCCTGCCCGGCCTCGCGCCGCACGGGCGGCATCGAAACGAGCCGCACGCGGTCCTCGCGCCGTACCGAGACCTGCAGCGACGGGTTCTGATAGCGTGTGTTCTTGCGCCGGCGCAGCGTGAGCGCAATGGCCGCGACGATGGCAACCAGCAGGATCACCGCGGCGATCTCGAACGGGTACACGTACTCGGTGTAGAGCAGCCGGCCGAGCTCCTTGGTATTGCTGTAGCCGGCTGCGAGCGGAGGCGGCGCCGGCATGTCCTGCAGTTCGACGTTGCGCGACCACAGCACCAGTCCCATCTCCATGACCATGAGCAGGGCCACCACGAGCCCCAGCGGCAGATAGGTGAAAAGGCCTTCGCGCATGCGCGCCAGATTGATGTCGAGCATCATGACCACGAACAGGAACAGCACCATGACTGCGCCCACGTACACCAGAACCAGGACGATCGCCAGAAACTCGGCTTCGAGCAGCAGCCACAGGCCCGAACACGAGACGAAGGCAAGCACCAGGAACAGCGCGCAGTGCACCGGGTTACGCGCGGTGATGACGCGAAGGGCCGCGAAGACCAGAACGCCCGCCAGCACCCAGAAGACGAATTCCTGAAAAGTCATGCGGCTCCCCCGCTCCCCGAGTCGCGTTTTGTCATCGGTAGGGCGCGTCGGCGGCGCGGTCGCGTGCGATCTGCTCTTCGAAGCGGTCGCCGATCGCAAGCAGCATCGGCTTGGTATAGATGAGGTCGCCGCGCTTCTCACCGTGATACTCGAGGATGCGCGTCTCGACGATCGAATCCACCGGGCACGATTCCTCGCACAAACCGCAGAAAATGCACTTCGTGAGATCGATGTCGTAACGGGTGGTGCGGCGGGTGCCGTCGTCGCGCTGCTCCGATTCGATCGTTATCGCAAGTGCGGGGCACACCGCCTCGCACAGCTTGCAGGCGATGCAGCGCTCCTCGCCGTTCGGATAACGGCGCAGCGCGTGCAGCCCGCGAAAGCGCGGGCTCTGCGGAGTCTTTTCCTCGGGATACTGGATGGTGATCTTCTTCGCGAACAGGTGCCGGCCGGTGAGCATCATGCCGCGCACGAGCTCGACTAACAGAAACGTACTGAAGAATTCTCGAATCCGCTTGATCATGATGGCCTCCTTACCATGGCCACAACGGGGTCATCATCCACACGGCCAGCACGAATATCCATACCAGCGTGACCGGGATGAACACCTTCCAGCCCAACCGCATCAGCTGGTCGTAGCGATAGCGCGGGAAGGTTGCCCGGAACCACAGAAAAAAGAACACGACGAAGAAGACCTTGGCGGCCAGCCAGTGGAATCCGGGTGCCGCCAGCCAGCGCGCGAACGCGATGTCGTTGAGCGCGGAGAACGCGAACGGCGACAGCCACCCGCCCAGGAACATGACCGCGCACAGCGTCGAAACCAAAACAATGTTCGCGTATTCGGCGAGGAAGAAGATCGCGAAAGTCATTCCCGAGTATTCGACGTGGAAGCCGGCGACGATCTCCGACTCGCCCTCGGCCACGTCGAACGGCGCGCGGTTGGTCTCCGCGACCCCGGCGATCAGGTAGACGAGGAACAGCGGAAAGAGCGGGATGAAGAACCAGTTGAGGAACCCGTAGGGCCCCACCTGGCGCACGACGATTTCGCCCAGGTTGAGGCTTTGCGCAGCCATCAGTACGCCGACGAGCGCGAAGCCCATGGCGATTTCGTAGGAGACGATCTGCGCCGCCGAGCGCATGGCTCCCAGGAAGGCGTACTTCGAGTTCGAAGCCCAGCCCGCGATGATGACTCCGTACACCCCCATGGACGTGATCGCCAGCACGTACAGCAACCCTGCATCGATGTCGGCGAGCACCAGCTCGGGGGCGAAGGGAATGACCGCCCAGGCCGCAAGCGCTGGCATGATGGCCATGACCGGCGCCAGCACGAACAGGAACCGGTTCGCGCCGGAAGGGACGATGATCTCTTTCAGCAGCAGCTTGAGGGCATCGGCGATCGGCTGCGCCAGGCCGCCGAGCCAGCGCAGGCCGAAGAAAGTGACCCGGTTGGGGCCGCGGCGCACCTGCATCCAGCCGATCACCTTGCGCTCCCAGAGCGTAAGGTAGGCGACGCAGGCGAGCAGCGGAACGACGATCGCGACGATCTTGGCGAGCGTCCACACCGCCGGCCAGGTCGGCCCGAACAGCTGCTCGAAGAATGCGAAGTCCATTTAGCCGACCTTGCGCTCGTCCAGCGCCACCGGCTGCGCCTCGATCGCCCCGAACATCGATCCCAGCGCTGCGGTTGCCGGGTGACCGGCCGGAACGCGCACGCAGTTCGGGGGAACGCGCTCGTCCAGCGCCACCGGCAGCGTCGCCTCGCCTTGCCCTTGCCGCAAAAGCACACCGCCGCCTGCGCGCAAGCCCAATTGCGCCGCCGTCTCGCTGCTCATGCTGGCAACCGGAGGCTGGCCGTATTGCGTCGCCAACAGGGGCGGCGAACGGCGCACGATGGCGTCGGCGTGATAGGCTGCCACCTCGCCGATGCGTTCGAGATCCGGCGCTTGCATGCGCGGTGCGTCGATGCGCTCCTCGCGCAGGTGATTATCCAGCCGCGCGGCAAGCTCGTCCTGCGCCAGCGCTTCGTCGCGCACCTGCTCGCTCGAGGTGTAACCAAATCCGTCGACGCCGAGCATCGTGCCCAGCACGCGCAACACCTTCCAGCCGGGACGCGTTTCGGCCAGCGGATTCACCACGCCGCGGAAGCTTTGCGGCCGGCCTTCGGTGTTGACGAAGGTGCCCGAGGTCTCGGTGAAGGGACCGATCGGCAGCATGACACGCGCGTAGTCGACTGCTCCGTGCTGATAAGGGCTGAGCGCAATGACGAAGTCGGCGGCGCGCATCGCGGCCATGGCCGCCGCCGGGTCGTGACAGTCGAGCTCGGGCTCGGCATTCAGCAACAGGTACGCATGACGCGGCGCCTCGAGCATCGCGCGCGCATCGAGCCCTGCGACCGTGCCCCCATACGGCACCGCGCCCGCAAGCACCCCGCCTACGCTGTTGGCCGCCTCGCCGAGAAAGCCGAAGCGCGCCCCCGCGACATCGGCGATGCGTTGCGCCAGCGCGTGCAGCAGGCTCGCGTCGGGATGGTGCTGGGCGAGGTTGCCGAGGTAGAGGGCGACGTTGCTGCCCGAAGCCAGGCTCTCGGCGATGCGCCGGGCGCTTTCCGAAGCTTCGACGCCAGCTTGCTGGGGCACCGAAACGCCCTTCAACCCGCCGAGGGCTTGCAGGATCTCGGCCAGCGCTCCGGCGAGCCCGCTGGGCGCCACGATCAGGCGATTGGCCACACGCAGCAACAGCTCGTCGTCTACCGGGTTGACGAGGTTCAGCTGCAGCACCTTCTTCGCCGCCTGCCGCAATCGATGCGCGAGCAACGGATGATCGCGACGCAACGTCGAGCCGACGACCAGCACGCGGTCGAGCGCCGGAATGTCTGCAATCGCGGTCCCCAGCCACGGCGCACCGGCTTGCGTGCCGTCGCGACTGAAGTCCGACTGCCGCAACCGGTGATCGACATTGCCGCTGCCGATGCCACGCATGAGCTTCTGCAGCAGGTATAGCTCCTCGAAGGTGGAATGCGCCGTGGCCAGCGCGCCGATGGCGCTCGGTCCGTGCGCCTCGCGCACCCGTTTGAGGCCCTCCACCGCGAAGGCCAGCGCCGTGGGCCAATCGACTTCGCGCCAACCGGACGATTCACGGATCATCGGCCGCACCAGGCGCTGCTCCGAGTTGAGTCCTTCGTACGAGAAGCGGTCCTTGTCCGACAGCCAGCATTCATTGACGGCTTCGTTCTCGCGCGGCAGCACGCGCATGACCCGGTTCTGCTTCACCTGCACGGTGAGATTCGAGCCCAACCCGTCGTGCGGACTGACGCTCGAACGCCGCATGAGCTCCCAGGTGCGCGCCGAGTAGCGAAACGGCTTGGACGTGAGCGCCCCGACCGGACAAAGATCGATCACGTTGCCCGACAGCTCCGAGTCGACCGCTCGGCCTACGAAGGTGATGATCTCGGCATGCTCGCCGCGCCCGATCATGCCGAGCTCCATGATGCCGGCGATTTCCTGACCGAAGCGCACGCAACGCGTGCAGTGAATGCAGCGTGTCATGTCGGTCGATATCAACGGACCGAGGTTCTTGTTCGAGACCACGCGCTTCGGCTCGTCGTAGCGCGAAGCGCTGGCGCCGTAACCCACTGCGAGATCCTGCAGCTGGCATTCGCCGCCCTGGTCGCAGATCGGACAGTCGAGCGGATGGTTGATGAGCAAAAATTCCATCACGCCCTTCTGGGCGTCGACCGCGGTATCCGAATGCGTCCACACCTTCATGCCGTTCGTGACCGGTGTGGCGCACGCCGGCAAGGGCTTGGGTGCCTTCTCCACCTGCACCAGGCACATGCGGCAGTTGGCGGCAATGGAAAGCTTGCGGTGATAGCAGAAGTGGGGGATGTAGATCCCCTCCCGATTGGCGACATCCATGATGGTGCTGCCCTCGGGAACTTCCAGTTTGCGGCCGTCGAGCTCGATCTCCAGCATGGGGGTTCTCAGACGTAGTGCGGCACAGTGCAGCGGCCGTGCTCGATGTGGTGCACGAATTCGTCGCGGTAGTGCTTGATGAAAGCGCGCACCGGCATCGCAGCCGCGTCGCCGAGCGCGCAGATGGTGCGGCCCTGGATGTTGTCCGCCACGGCGTCGAGCTTCGCCAGGTCCTCCATCTTGCCGCGGCCGTGCTCGATGCGATCGACCATGCGGTAGAGCCAGCCGGTGCCTTCGCGGCAGGGCGTGCACTGCCCGCACGATTCCTCGAAATAGAAGTACGACAGGCGCAGCAGGCAGCGCACCATGCAGCGCGTTTCGTTCATGACGATAACCGCGCCCGAGCCCAGCATCGACCCCGCCTTGGCGATCGAGTCGTAGTCCATGTCGGTGCGCATCATCACTTCCGCCGGCAGAACCGGCATGGACGAGCCGCCGGGAATGCATGCCTTCAATGCAATGCCGTCGCGCATGCCGCCTGCCATCTCGAGCAGCGCGGCGAACGGCGTGCCGAGCTTGACTTCGTAGTTTCCAGGTCGTGCCACGTCGCCCGAGACCGAGAAGATCTTGGTGCCACCGTTGTTCGGCCGTCCCAACGACAGGAAGGCTTCGCCCCCGTTCAGGATGATCCACGGCACGGCGGCAAAGGTCTCGGTATTGTTGATCGTGGTCGGCTTGCCGTAGAGCCCGAAGCTCGCCGGAAACGGCGGCTTGAAGCGCGGCTGGCCCTTCTTGCCTTCGAGCGATTCGAGCAGCCCGGTTTCCTCGCCGCAGATGTAGGCGCCGTAGCCGTGATGAGCATGGAGCTGGAAGCTGAACGCGCGCCCCAGAATGTTCTCGCCGAGGTAGCCGGCGGCGCGCGCCTCCAGCAACGCCTCCTCGAAGCGCTCGTAGACATCCCAGATCTCGCCGTGGATGTAGTTGTATCCGACGGGGATCCCCATCGCATAGGCCGCGATCGCCATGCCTTCGATGACGATGTGCGGGTTGTAGCGCAGGATGTCGCGGTCCTTGAAGGTGCCGGGCTCGCCCTCGTCGGAGTTGCACACGAGGTATTTGGGACCGGTGTACTGCCGCGGCATGAAGCTCCACTTGAGCCCCGTGGGGAAGCCGGCGCCGCCGCGCCCGCGCAAGGCCGACTTCTTCACCTCGGCGATCACCTGCTCCGGGGCGATGTTTTCGCGCAGGATCTTCTTCAGCGCCTCGTAGCCGCCGCGCGCCTCGTAGTCCTGCAGGCGCCAATTGAGGCCGCTCAGGCCCTTGAGAAGGACGGCGTCGGGCCCGTAGATGTCGCCGGAAAAGGGCGGCAGCGGTGCATTCATTCGGGTTTCCTCTGATCTTCGATCAGCGCGTCGATCTTCTCCGGCGTCATCCACGACAGCATCGTCTTGTTGTTCATCAGCATGACGGGAGCGTCGCCGCACGCGCCCAGGCATTCGCCTTCCTTCAAGGTGAATGCACCGTCCGGCGTGGTCTCGCCGAAGCCGATGCCGAGGCGCTGTTTCAGGTGCCCGGCCGCCACGTTGGCGCCCTGCAGCGCGCACGGCAGGTTGGTGCAAATCGTCAACTTGCAGCGGCCGACCGGCTTCAGGTTGTACATCGTGTAGAAGCTCGCGACCTCGTACACCGCGATCGGCGGCATTCCGAGGTAATGAGCAACGAAGTCCATGACCTCTGTGGAAAGCCAGCCGTTCTCGTCCTGCGCGATGGCGAGCGCGGCCATGACGGCGGATTGCTTTTCGCCGGCGGGATATTTCGCGCTCTCGCGGTCGATCTTCGCCAGCGCTTCGGGCGAGAGCAGCATCGGTGCGTTCATCGGTCCACCTCGCCGAACACGATGTCGAGCGTGCCGATGATCGCCACCACGTCGGCCAGCATGTGGCCGCGCGTCATTTCATCCATGGCGGAGAGGTGAACGAAACCCGGTGCGCGGATCTTCAAGCGAAACGGCTTGTTGGCGCCGTCGGAGACGAGGTAGATGCCGAACTCGCCCTTGGGATGCTCGACCGCGGCATAGGTTTCGCCCTCCGGCACGTGCATGCCTTCGGTGAAGAGCTTGAAGTGATGGATGAGCTCTTCCATGCTGCTCTTCATCGACACTCGTGCCGGCGGCGCCACCTTGTAGTTGTCGACCATCACCGGCCCGGTGTTCTTGCGCAGCCAGTCGATGCACTGGCGCACGATGGCGTTCGATTGGCGCATCTCCTCGATGCGCACGAGATACCGGTCGTAGCAATCGCCGTTGACCCCGACGGGAATATCGAACGCCATGCGGTCGTAGACTTCGTACGGCTGCATCTTGCGCAGGTCCCAGGCGATGCCCGAGCCGCGCAACATGGGCCCCGTGAACCCGAGCGCCTTGGCCCGTTCCGGCGTGACGACGCCGATGCCGACCGTGCGCTGCTTCCAGATGCGGTTGTCGGTGAGCAGCGTCTCGTACTCGTCGATGTAGCGGGGAAAACGCTCGATGAAGTCTTCGATGAAGTCGAGCATCGAGCCTTGCCGGTTCTTGTTGAGCGACTTCACCTCGTCCTCGTCGCGCAGGCGCGAGGTCTCGTACTGCGGCATGCGGCTGGGCAGGTCGCGATAGACACCGCCGGGCCGGTAGTACGCGGCATGCATGCGCGCACCCGACACCGCTTCGTAGCAGTCCATCAAGTCCTCGCGCTCGCGGAAGCAATACAGGAACACCGTCATCGCGCCGATGTCGAGCGCATGCGCCCCGAGCCACAGCAGGTGATTCAGGATGCGCGTAAGCTCGTCGAACATGACGCGGATGTACTGCGCGCGCAGCGGAACCTCGATGCCGACCAGGCGCTCGATCGCCATGACGTAGGCGTGCTCGTTGCACATCATGGAGACGTAATCCAGCCGGTCCATGTACGGCAACGCCTGCAGGTACGTCTTGCTCTCCGCCAGCTTCTCGGTCGCCCGGTGCAGCAGGCCGATGTGCGGATCGGCGCGCTCGATCACTTCGCCGTCGAGCTCCAATACGAGACGCAACACCCCGTGAGCCGCAGGGTGCTGCGGGCCAAAATTCATCGTGTAATTGCGAATTTCAGCCATGGCGGAGCCTTGGCGAATGAGCAATGGCGCGATGAATTTGGGCGCAGGCTAACTTGCACTGTCGAATGAAAGAGACAGCGTAAGTTAAGCACGCAGTGCGGCCGAAGCCAAAGTTCATGGTGTAGTTGCGGATTTCAGCCATGACGACTACTACTCAGAGTCCCCATAAGTCTCTTCCCGAACGATCCGAGGCACGTTGTTGCGCGGCTCGATCGTCACCGGCTGGTAAATCACGCGCCGCTGGTCCGCGTCGTAGCGCATCTCCACGGTGCCGCTGAGCGGGAAATCCTTGCGGAAGGGATGGCCGATGAAACCGTAATCGGTGAGGATACGCCGCAGATCCGGATGGCCCTCGAACACGATGCCGAAGAGATCGAACGCCTCGCGCTCGAACCAGTTCGCCGCCGGCCACACGTCGATCACCGAGGCGACTCTCGGCATGTCGTCGTCCTCGCAGAACACTCGCACGCGCAACCGCTGGTTGCAGGCGAGCGACAACAAGTGGTAGACGACGGCGTAGCGCGGCCCTTCGTAGCCGACGCCGTAGCTCGCGTAGTCGACGCCGCAAAGATCGACCAGCAGCTCGAACTGCAGGCCCGCGCCATCGCGCAGCGTCGTCATGGCCTGGATCAGATCGGCCGCCGGAACCACGATCGTGACCTCGGGGCCCGTCACGACCGGATCGGTCAGGCGCTCGCCGAGAACGGCGCGCAGCGACTCGACCAGCGTTGCGGTTGGGCTCGTCATTGTGTTCATCCTGATTGCGCGCCAAGCCGATGTTCCGGCCCTGCAGTGCGCGTGCGGCTCCCTGGCTGCCCGCTCAGCGGGCGATGGTGTTGGTGCGCTTGATCTTGTTCTGCAGCTGAATGATTCCATACAGCAACGCTTCGGCGGTCGGCGGGCAACCGGGGACGTAGACGTCGACCGGCACGATACGATCGCAGCCGCGTACCACCGAATACGAGTAATGATAGTAACCGCCGCCGTTGGCGCACGAGCCCATCGAGATGACCCAGCGCGGCTCGGCCATCTGGTCGTACACTTTGCGCAGCGCCGGGGCCATCTTGTTGCACAGCGTGCCGGCCACGATCATCACATCCGACTGGCGCGGGCTGGGGCGAAAGATGATGCCGAACCGGTCCAGATCGTAGCGCGCGGCGCCTGCGTGCATCATTTCCACCGCACAGCAAGCGAGCCCGAACGTCATGGGCCACAGCGAACCGGTGCGGGTCCAGTTGATCAGGTTATCGGCCGTCGTGGTGACGAAGCCCTTCTCGGTCACGCTTTCCATCTCGCTCACGCTTCCAGTGCCGCTATTCCCATTCCAGTGCTCCCTTCATCCACTCGTAGATGAAGCCCACTACGAGGATCAGCAGGAACACACCCATTGAGATCACGCCGAACCAGCCGAGTTCTTGCAGCACGATCGCCCACGGAAACAGGAACGCGATCTCCAGATCGAACAGGATGAAGAGAATGGCGACGAGGTAGTAGCGCACGTCGAATTTCATGCGCGCATCCTCGAACGCCTCGAAACCGCACTCGTACGGCGAGAGCTTGTCCGGATCGGGCCGGTTCACGCCGAGCCAAGTGCTGGCGGCCCATCCGAGCGCCATCGGCACGAACCCGATGGCCAGGCCCACCAGCAGGAACATCAGGATCGGAAAATAATTCTCGAGCATCCTAGCTATCCGCCCATCACTGCGGCGGCCCGTGTCGCATCCAGGTTCCGTGACAAGGCCGGCGAGGCTTGGGACTGCTACGCAAGCCGATACTGGTGCCGACGGTGAGACTCGAACTCACACGACTTTCGCCACCGCCCCCTCAAGACGGCGTGTCTACCAATTCCACCACGTCGGCAGGTTTTCCGCGGAATCCTTCGCTGCCCGGCCGCGATCCGGGCATGCCTCACTTTACTTCGGCACCTCACCCGCTTTCGAACCGTCCGGCGAAGGTGCAGCCGGGCTGGGCGCCGGGACCGAGGTGGGCGGAATGCTTTCGGGCGCCGACTTCTTTTCCTCGCCCGCCTTGGTGCGCTCGATCACGCCCTGGGTCTCGGTGCGGTTGCTACCCAGGTAGGTGAGGCCGAGGCTGGTCACGAAGAAGACCGTGGCCAGTATGGCGGTCGCCCGGGAAAGAAAGTTGGCCGAACCGCTGGAGCCGAAAAGGCTTCCGGCCGAACCGCTGCCGAAGGCAGCGCCCATGTCCGCGCCCTTGCCGTGCTGCAGCAGCACGAGCCCGACCACGCCCGCACCGACCAGCACATGAAAAATCAGAAGAAATAATTCCATGGTCTCTTCCGGCGGCTAATGCGGCCCGCCCGCCGCCTCGCAGATCGCGAGGAACTCCCTGGCATCGAGCGAAGCCCCGCCCACCAGCCCGCCATCGATATCCGGCATCGTGAACAGCGCCTGCGCATTGCTGCCTTTCACGCTGCCACCGTAAAGAATCTGCAGAGCACCGGCAACGGCCGGATCCACCGCCGCGACGCGGCCCCGAATCAAAGCATGCACGGCCTGCGCCTCATCCGGCGTGGCCGTCTTGCCGGTCCCGATGGCCCACACCGGTTCATACGCCAACACGGCCTGCGCCAGCGCCGCCACACCGGCCCGCGCGATCACGGCGTCCAGTTGTTCGCAGACCACCGCTTCGGTCGCTCCGGCATCTCGCTGGGCGAGCGTTTCGCCGACACAAACGATTGGCAGCAAGCCTTGCGACTGCGCAGCCTGCATCTTGCGCGCCACGAGCGCACTGTCCTCGGCATGCAACGTCCGCCGCTCCGAGTGACCGACGATGACGTAGCGGCAGCCGAACTCCTTCAACATCGCGGCCGAAACTTCGCCGGTATACGCACCCTTCGCCTCCTCGCTCACATCCTGCGCGCCCCAGGCGATCGGACTTCCCTGCAGCGACGCTTGCGCTTGAGCCAGGTAGGGGAACGGAACACAAACGGCGCTTTGGAATCCGCGGGTGGAAGCAAGACCTGCCTTGAGGGCACCGAGCAGGGCCTCGTTCTCGGTCAAGCTGCCATGCATCTTCCAGTTGCCGGCAACGAGTTGACTGCGCATCTCGGGCATCAACAGTCTAAACTGTCGAATGTTACCGCTTCCGTTCGATCCGGGTCAATTTGCGGCGGTGCGGGGTGAAGCGTGAAAGGTGAAGAGTGAATGCGTGAAACGTGAATGGCCGCTTACGCCCCCGCGCACCTTCACCCTTCACTTTTCACCGTTCCCTCCCGTAGCTCCTCACGCCGCAGCCCGACGCACACAGTCGGCGATATCGTTCGCCAGCTGCTCGACCTGGTCGCGCGGCTCGCCTTCGACCATGACCCGGATGACCGGCTCCGTTCCCGAGGGGCGCAACAGCACCCGCCCCAGCGAGCCGAGCTTCGACTCGGCCAACGAGACCGCTTTCGCGACTGCCGGATTTTCATGGCAGTCGAACTTGCGGTTGACGCGGACATTGACCAGCACCTGCGGATAGAGCGAGAGCCCGGCGGTGGCCTGCGCCAGCGCCTGTCCGCTTCGGCGCAGCGCGTGCAGGACCTGGAGCGCCGAGACGATGCCGTCGCCCGTGGTGTGCTTGTCCAGGCAGACGATGTGCCCCGAGCCTTCCCCGCCGAGCTGCCAGCGCTTGGCGACGAGTTGCTCGAGCACGTAGCGGTCGCCGACCGCCGCGCGCGCGAACGCAATGCCCATGCTCTTCAGGGCATTCTCCAGCGCCAGGTTGGTCATCAGCGTGCCGACGACACCGCCCCTGAGCGAGCCGCTGGCATGCCGGTGACAGGCGATCACGTACAGCAGCTGGTCGCCGTCGTAGATTCTCCCGTCCTGGTCGATCATCACCAGCCGGTCGCCGTCGCCGTCGAGCGCGATGCCGAGATCGGCGCGATGCTGGCGCACCGCCGCGCGCAGCGTCGCCGGCTGCGTCGCGCCGCACTTGTCGTTGATATTGAGCCCGTCCGGCTCGTTGCACACCGAGACCACTTCCGCGCCCAGCTCGTGGAAGACGTGCGGGGCGATGTGGTAGGTCGCACCGTGCGCGCAATCGACCACGATGCGCAGGCCGCGCAGGTCGAGCTCGCTCGGAAACGTGCTCTTGCAGAACTCGATGTAGCGGCCGTCGGCGTCGCGCACGCGGCTCGCCTTGCCGAGCTGCGCCGAAGGCTTGGTTACGAGCGGCTCGTCGATGCCCGCCTCGATCTGCTCCTCGGTCGCGTCGGGCAGCTTGTTGCCGTCGGAGGAAAAGAACTTGATGCCATTGTCCTCGAACGGATTGTGCGAAGCGCTGATGACGATGCCTGCCTGCAGGCGCAGCGCGCGCGTGAGGTATGCAACCGCGGGTGTGGGCATCGGACCGGTCAACAGGCTGTCGACGCCGGCCGCCGACAAGCCCGCTTGCAACGCCGCCTCCAGCATGTAGCCGGATATGCGCGTGTCTTTGCCGATGAGAACCGCCGGCCGCTCGCCTTGCGACAAGTGCCAGTCAGCGGCTGCGAGCACTTTCCCGGCCGCGAACCCTAAGCGCATCACGAAATCCGGCGTGATGGGCATCTCGCCCACTCGGCCGCGTATGCCGTCGGTACCGAAGTATTTTCTGGCCATGATGAATTCCGGATCGGACGATGTGCCAACTACGGCTGGCCGCGCGAAAACTGTGAAAGCATGAGATCACGCGCCCGCGTGCATCGCCTCGAACACAGCGAGCGCGTCGCGCGTGGCGGCGACGTCGTGGACGCGCACGATTCTAGCCCCGTTCACGACGGCCAGCAAAGCGGCAGCGACGCTGGCGTACGTGCGCTCGCCGGCCGGGAGGCCGGTGATCGTTCCCAGCGTCGACTTGCGCGACAGGCCGGCCAGCACCGGGTAGCCGAGGCCCGCGATCTCGCCGAGACGGCGCAGTAAGTCCAGGTTGTGTCGCAGCATCTTGCCGAAGCCGAAGCCCGGATCGACGACGATCCGGTTGCGGGTGACGCCGGCCTGTTCGGCTGCCTGTGCGCGGCTGCGGAGGAAGGCCGCGACTTCGTTCACCACGTCGTCATAATGCGGCGCAAGCTGCATGGTGCGCGGCTCGCCCTGCATGTGCATGAAGCACAGCCCCGCATTCGAAGGGGCCACGGCCTCGAGCGCGCCGGAGGCGCGAAAGGCATTCACGTCGTTGATCATGTCGGCGCCATGCTCGAGCGCCGCGCGCATGACCTCGGTCTTGCAGGTATCGACCGACAGCACCACGCCGGCGTCGGAAAGCCCGCGCAGAACGGGCAGCACGCGCGCAAGCTCGTCGGCCGCAGGCACGCTTTCGGCGCCCGGCCGGGTCGATTCGCCGCCGATATCGATGATCGCCGCGCCCTCGCGCGCCAGCTCGAATCCGTGCGCGATGGCGACTGCCGGCTCGAAATAGGCGCCACCGTCGGAGAAGGAGTCGGGCGTGACGTTGACCACGCCCATGATGAGCGGGCGAGTCAGCGAAAGCTCGAAACGCCCGCAGCGCAGAGTGCCGCCTGCCTGGACCTCGGCTGCGGACACGCCGTCAGTGCCCGAATGCCGCCGGCCGCGTGAACCAGCCGCCGTTCAGGCGCCCTGGGCGGTGGTGCTGCCCGCGGGTGCCGGCGTGGGCGTTTCTTCCTGCGGCGGCGTCGGGGGCTGGGACGAAGTCGGCTTGGGCGGCCGCGGCGGACGCCCGTTCATGATGTCTTCGATCTGGTCGGAATCGATCGTTTCCCATTCCAGCAGCGCCTTGGCCATCACCTCGACCTTGTCGCGATTCTCCTCGATCAGCCGGCGCGCGAGCCCGTACTGCTGGTCGACGATGCGGCGGATCTCGGCGTCGACCTTCTGCATGGTCGCTTCCGATACGTTCTTGTGCGTGGTGATGCTGCGGCCGAGGAACACCTCGCCCTCGTTTTCGCCGTACACCATCGGCCCCATGGAGTCGCTCATGCCCCATTGGGTGACCATGCGCCGGGCAAGGTCGGTTGCGCGCTCGAAGTCGTTGCTCGCGCCCGTGGTCATCTGCGACATGAACACTTCCTCGGCGATGCGCCCGCCGAACAGCACGGCGATGTTCTGCAGCAGGTGCTCGCGATCGAGGCTGTAGCGATCCTCCTGCGGCAGCTGCATCGTCACGCCGAGCGCGCGCCCGCGCGGGATGATCGTAACCTTGTGCACCGGGTCGGTCCTGACGAGAAGCTTCGCCACGACCGCATGGCCCGACTCGTGATAGGCGGTGTTGCGCCGCTCGTGCTCCGGCATCACCATCGATTTGCGTTCGGCGCCCATCATGATCTTGTCCTTGGCGCGCTCGAAGTCGTGCATGTCGACCAGCCGCTTGTTGGCCCGTGCCGCGAACAGCGCCGCCTCGTTGACCAGGTTGGCGAGATCGGCGCCCGAGAAGCCCGGCGTGCCGCGCGCGATGATGTCGGATTTCACGTCCGGTCCGACCGGGACCTTGCGCATGTGCACCACCAGGATCTGCTCGCGCCCGCGGATGTCGGGCAGCGGCACGACCACCTGGCGGTCGAAGCGGCCGGGGCGCAGCAGCGCCGGGTCGAGCACGTCGGGGCGGTTGGTGGCGGCGATCACGATCACTCCGGCGCTGCCCTCGAAGCCGTCCATCTCGACCAGCAGCTGGTTCAGCGTCTGCTCGCGCTCGTCGTTGCCGCCGCCCAGGCCGGCCCCGCGCTGGCGGCCGACCGCGTCGATTTCGTCGATGAACACGATGCAGGGCGCGTGCTTCTTCGCCTGTTCGAACATGTCGCGCACGCGGGCTGCACCCACGCCGACGAACATCTCGACGAAATCGGAGCCCGAGATACTGAAGAAAGGAACCTTGGCCTCACCGGCGATGGCTTTCGCAAGCAAGGTCTTGCCGGTTCCGGGGCTGCCTACCATGAGCACGCCGCGCGGAATGCGCCCGCCCAGCTTCTGGAACTTGCCTGGATCGCGCAGGAACTCGACCAGCTCGGCGACCTCGTCTTTCGCTTCCTCGCAGCCGGCAACATCGGCGAACGTCACCGTGTTGTTGCTTTCGTCCAGCATTCGCGCCCGGCTCTTGCCGAAGGAGAAAGCGCCGCCACGGCCGCCGCCCTGCATCTGGCGCATGAAGAATATCCACACCCCGATCAGCAGCAGCATCGGGAACCAGGATACGAAGATGTTCATGAGCAGCGATGGCTCTTCCTCGGGCTTGGCCTCGACGATGACGCCGGCCTTGAGCAGGTCGCTGACGAGCCAGGGATCGGACGGAGAATAGGTGGTGAAGCGCTCGCCGCTGCGCTTGATGCCCTTGAGCACGCGGCCCTCGATGGTGACCTTGGCGATCTGTCCCTGCTTCACCTCCTCGATGAACTGGGAATACTCCATCGCCTTCTGCGTGGCCTGGCGCGTGCTGAACTGATTGAACACCGTCATCAGCACCAGGGCGATGACGAGCCAGATCGCTATGTTCTTGACCAAGTTGTTCAAAATGCGGTCCTAAACGGATCGACCGGGATCCCCCGATCGATTCTATCCTCAACCGACTCGCGATTACAGAGCCGCCCTGGAAAGGCCTACTGCAGCAATCCTCGACACACCACGTAGACTTCGCTGGAATCGCTGCGCGACGCCGGCGGCTTGCGGATGCCAACTTGTGCGAACGCTCCCTGCATTTGCCGGATAACGGCATCCAGGCCCGAACCATGAAAAACTTTGACCAGCAGCCCTCCCCCGGGTTTCAGCAGGCGCCGGGCGGCTGCCAGCGCGACTTCCGCCAGCTCCTGCGAGCGGGCTTCGTCGACCGGCCTCACGCCTGTGAGATTGGGGGCCATGTCGCTCAGCACAAGGTCCGCCCGGCGCTCGCCGAGCGCTTTTTCGATGGATGATTGCACGGCCGGCTCGCGCACATCGCCCCGGATAAACGTCACATCGGGCAGTACCACCATGGATTGAAGGTCCACGGCCACCACGCAACCGCCCGGTCGGACCTTTTCCGCCGCCAGCTGCGACCAGCCGCCCGGCGCTGCGCCCAGATCGACGATCCGCATGCCGGGACGGATCAGCCGCTCGCGCTCGTTCAGCTCCAGCAGCTTGAATACCGCCCGCGAGCGGTAGCCCCGGCTGGCCGCCTGTTTCACGTAGGGATCGCGCAGATGCCGGCGCATCCAGGCGCTGCGTGTTTTCGAGCGCGCCATGAGTGTGGCCTACAATGCGTTCATGAGCAAACCGCCCGCTTCCGGTGCAGCAATGACGATAGCCACGTCCGCGGAGCCGCTGGCGCCGAGGAGCCTGCGCGGCTTGCGCGCTCGGGCGCACGCGCTGAAGCCCGTGGTGTGGATTGCTTCGACCGGCCCCACCGAAGGCGTTGTGCGCGAGCTCGACCGAGCGCTCGCCGTGCATGAGCTGGTGAAGATCCACGCGGCGATCGACGACCGCAAAGAGCGCGGCCGGCTGCTGCAATCGCTTTGCCAAGAGCTCGGTGCAGAACCCGTGCAGACCATCGGCAAGATGCTGGTCGCTTTCCGGCCCCGGCCGCAGCCCGCCGAGCCGCCGGTCGCCAAGCCACGCGCGGGAGGCAGGCCAGGCAAACGGGACGGCGGGAAGGCGCCGGCACGGCGCGCGCGACCTGCGGCCCGGTCACGGAACACTTCGGCAGCGGCGTCGCGACGAGTGCGCCGCCAGTCGCGCTAACACCTCGGACGAGCCGATCCGCGGGCAACAACCCCGACTGCCCCTAGACGTATTTGACTTCGAGTATCTCGTACTCGCGCGTGCCGCCCGGGGTATTGACCTCGACCACGTCGCCGGCGTATTTGCCGATCAGCGCGCGCGCGATCGGCGAGCT
>WHTS01000022.1 GCA_009377585.1 Betaproteobacteria bacterium | reverse complement strand
CGCGCTTGATGCGCTTTCTTGCAGCGTGCACCGCTTCATCGGAGGGTGGGCGCGTACCCTGCAACGCCTGCGCGGCAGCGCGAATGTGTGTCCGGAGGGTATCGCGAATGCCCGTCACCGAACCCGATGGAACGCGCGTCCGCGCTTTCGATGAGGCGCGCGCACTGCCCTGCGACGACGTCACGGGTAAAACCCTTTCGCGCTGCACACCTTTGCCCATCGTGCCGCAGCCTGTTGGTATCGCAACTCGCGCACCAGAGTAGTGGTCACTTGTTTCCGCAACGGGCGCGTGCGTCGCAGAATGACTTACTTCGCGTGGCGTGGTTGGCCGATTATCGTTCATGCGCGCCGGGCGGGTTTCGTCGATCGCGGCCAGGACGCGCCTTCCGATAGCAAGGACTCCGACTCCGGCTTCGGCAATTCGCGGTTGTTCGTGCTCACCCCCGTGCCCGAGCCCGAGACCCATGCCATGATGCTGCTGGGTCTTGCGGTGATCGGCTGCCGCCTGCGCCGCAAGACCATCCAGCCGCGGGCAGCGGCGATCGTCGCCGCGCGCTGAAGCGTCGATCAGCGCCCGCTTACCGGCACGGCAGGCTCGATGCGCTCGGCATCGAGCCTGTCGCGGTAGGACTCCAGCAGGTTCTCGATCTGCACGCGCTTCAGCTGCGTCACCGGCTCGTTGGCGAGCAACAAATCACCGCAGGTGAGGCTGCGATGGCGCTCCATCAGCTCGCGGCCGAGCGCATACAACTCGACGTTCTTCTGCTCGCAGGTCGCGAGCGAGCGCCCGCGCACTCCCAACTCGGCGAGAAGCTTGCGGTCGCGCTCGTCGCGCGATTCGGTCGTGGCGGCATGCTGCTGCTCGGACTTGCGCATCTTCTCTTCCAGTGCGGCGATGCGGCCTTGTGCCTTGGCGAGCTTCGTTTCCGCGGAGGCGCGCTGGGTGGACTGCTCGCGCAGTGCGCGCTTGAGCGCCTCCAGCTCGCGCGCGAGATGGGCGGCGGCTGTCTCGGCACGCCGGGCGCGGGCGGCGGCCGCGTCGCGCTCGGCGCCCGCGCCGCCGGCTTCGTCCTTTGCCGAAGCGAGCGCCTTCTCCAGCGCCGCGCGCTCCTGCTGCTCCCGCCGCAGCGCCTGCTGGAAGCGGCGCAACGCCTCACGTTCGCGGCTATCGCGCGGCTCGGCCGCCCTGGCATCCGGGGCGAAGGCAAGCGGCGCCGGACCGGCCAGCACGCAGGCGCAGATTGCGGCTGCAAGCGCCGCGGAAGTGGTGGTACGCATGATCAGAAACGCACGTTCAGGTCGAGCTGCACCACGTCGATGGCGAGCGGCGGCCCGTCGATCTGGTTCGAGCTCAGCCAGCGCAGGTTCACCCAGGTGTTGCGCGCGATTCCGTAGGCGCCGCCGAGGATATAGCCTTTCGCATTGGTGCCGCCGAGATGGAAGTCCGAATCGGTGAAGGCGTCGAGCACCGCATCGCGCTCCACGTGCTTGTAAGCGGCGAACACCTGCCAGTCGTGCTGCTTGCGCAGCTCCGGCATTCCGACTGCGAGCCGGGCGTGGTAGGCGTTGACCCGCGGCGCGATGTCGAGCCCGGTGCGATCGAGGATCTCGCCGCGGTCGAAGGCGATATTGCGGACGTAATCGCCGGTCAGCATCACGTGCACGGGATCCAGGTGCATCAGATCCCAGCGGGCGGTGATGTTGGCCTCGCGGAACTTCGCCGCCAGGCCGAACAGAGGGTCTGCGCCGGGTACGCCCTGGTTGAGGTCGAACAGCGAGTTGCCCTTCTGCCGGAACGGCGCCGCGGTGTAATCGTTCAGTCCGGGCGCGAGCGCATCGTTCGGCCGCCCGGTGATGTGGCGATAATCGTAGAGCGCGGCGGCGAGCCGGAAGCGCGAACGGGCCCCGCTCCAGTCGATCCCGGCCTGGGCGCCGAAGAGCCACTTGTCGCGTCCCGACAATTGCACTTCCTCGACCGGAGCGACGCCGAGGGTGAGAAAGGCCGAAGAGCCCGTGTCGAACGCGTACTGCGTACGCACAGCGACGCCCTCGAAGCTCAGATTGTCGTTCCAGACGAGATTGGTCGAAAGCCACGGGCTGGGCATGCGCCCGCCGGTCAGGGCGAACCAGGACGCCGGTTCGAGGCGCAGCCAGGCACGATCGAAGCGTACGGCGAAGCGATCGCCGGAAGCGCCGAGGGTCGAGGTGGTCGAGATCGGATCGGAGATGCTGCCGGTCGTGATCCGCGCACCGGCGCTGACGGTCTCCGAAACGCGCGCTTGAACGCCCAGGCGCGCCCGCACGCGCAGCCGATTACGGTCTTCCTGCGTGTTGTCGATGTTCTGGCCTTCGATCTGGAAGAAGGCCGGCGGCGTGTTGCCGGATTGAAAGATGTCGCCCTGGTAGCGCAGCCGCACGTCGCCCTCCCAGGCGATGCGGCTGATCCAATCCGGCAGCACGCCAGGGTCGCCCCAGCGTTCGGTCTTGGCCTGGGCGAGGACCTCCTGCTTGATCGACTCGCGGATCTCGTCGCGCACGTGCTCGGGCACATAGGGAACCCGTACGACCTTCGGCGCGTTCGGCCCCGCAGGGGCGACGGCGTCGGGCGATCGCACCTGCGCCTTGCGCAGCAGCTCCTGCGCCTTCTCGCGCGTCAGGACGCCCTGCTCGACCAGCAGCTCGATCAGATTGACGGTGGTCGCGCGCAGCTGTTCCAGATCCTCCCGCTCGCCCGCCGTGGCGCAGGGTGCGCCGGCGAGGCATGTCGCCACGACGATCGATTGCAACACGGCAGCGCGCATTCGGCTTCTCGCTTTCGGCCGCCGGCGCGGCGCTGGATCGACCCGCCTCATCCGGCAGCCCGTGAGGTGATTCGCAGCCGCACCGGTTGCGGCATCGTCTCCGGCGGCGCCTCCGCCAGCGCCGGCAGTCCGGCCAGGGTCGCGCGCAGCAGCCCGTCGGTGGCGCTGTTCCCGGTGCCGTTCACCAGCTCGACGCGCTCGATCCGCCCGTCGCGGGCAAGCCAGATCTTGACGATGGCGCGATAGTCTTCCTGGCGCAGCTTCGGCTCGCGCGCCAGCGCCTCCTGCAGTTGCTGCTGAATGCGCGCGGTGTAGTACGCGAACCGTCGCCCGTCCGAACCGTTGCCTCCGCCCCCGATCGAGAGCAGATCGCGCCCGCCCTTGCGCGCGGCCAGGCCGAACCCATCCGAGCCGGGACCGCCCTCGGCGTCCAGCCCGAGGACCTTGTCGGCCGGGGGCTCGTCCTTCGCTGGCGCGGGCTCGGGCGTCTTTTCGGGTTCCGGCAACTTCACCTCCTGTTTCATTTCGGGCTCGGGCGGTTTTTCCTGCGGCTTCGGCGGCGGCGGGGGCGGCGGCCGCAGCAGCATGATCTGCTGCACCGATGATTTCCTCGGTTTGGCGGCCTGCTGAAGGAAGCCGTGGATGACCGCGGCCACGAGCGCGGCCGCGGCCACGATCAGCAGTGTGATCAGCGCGAGCGCGCGGGCGCGCTTTGCGAGCAAGGCATCCGTCATTTCACGAGCCGCTGAGTCACGAGGCCGATCTGCGTGATGTCCAGACGGCCCATCAGGTCGAGCACTTCGATCACGCGCTCGTACTGGATCTTGGCATCGCCCTTGATGACGACCGGGAAGTCCGCGCTGGCCGCCTTGTGCGCGCGCAGGCGCGATTCCAGCTCGTCCATAGTGACCGGATAGGCGTCGAGGAACAGGCGGCCGTCCTGCGTGATCGTCACCGCCTTGGTCGTCGGCTTGGCGAGGCTCGGCGTGGCGCTCGCCTTGGGCAGGTTCACCTTGATTCCCTGCACCGAGGCCGTGGTCATGATGATGAAGATCACGAGCAGCACGTACGCCAGGTCGAGCATCGGCGTGACGTTGATGTCGTCGTAGGGCTTGTTGTCGCTGTTGACCTGCATCGTCAGGGTGCGTACTTCTCGGCAAGGCGCGTGATCAGCTCGTCGGCGAATACCGCCGTGTCGTTGCTGATGCCGCGGATGCGGCTCGCGAGGTAGTTGTAGCCGAACAGGGCCGGGATCGCGACGCCCAAGCCGGCCACGGTGGCCACCAGCGCGGCCGCGATCCCCGGCGCGATGGCGTTGACGTTGACGTCGCCTGCCGCCGCGATCGCCGCGAAGGTGATCATCACGCCGACCACGGTGCCGAGCAGCCCGAGGAACGGGCCTCCGCTGATGGCGATCGTGAGCAGCACCATCTGGCTGTTGAGCCGCTCGTTCTCCCGCACCAGGCCGGCGTCGATACTCGCCTTGATTGCCCCGAGTGCCTGCGGCGAGAGGCTGCGCGCCAGTCCGTCCCGGTCGTAGCGCTCGAAGCGATGCCGCAGCTCCTCGATGCCCAGCCGATAGACGCGGAACAGCGACGAGCCGTCGAAGCCGTGCTCGCGCGCAAGCTCTTCGCCTTCCGCTGCGCCGAACTTCTGCCGGAAGCGCAGATTCGCGTTTGCGGTGCGGAACACGGCGATCGCCTTTGCGATCATGACGGCGAAGCTCACCAGCATCATCAGCGCCAGGATCGCGATCACGACCCAGCCGTCGAGCGTGACGGCGCCGAGCAGAATGCCGAGGTACGACGCGCTGCCGCTTTCCCCCGCCTCGGGCTGGCCATAGCGGATCAGCCGGCCGTCCGCCGCCTGTGCAGCGTGCGAGAGCTTGACCCAGTCGGCGGAACGTGCCTGAGCGGCAATCTGGACTTCGTCCAGCTCGCCGGCGAAGTTCTCGCCGATTACGCCGTCCGCGCTGAAATGGGGCGCATTGGCCGCCACCGCCGCGCGTTGCTCGCCATTGACGTAGACCACGAGACGATCGGACAACGTCACTGCGATGTGGCTCCACGCCGCGGGCGGCAACGCGTTCTCGAGCGGACGCGTTTCGAACTTGTCCTTGGCCACGAAGCGCGCAAACAGCCGCCCGCGCTCGAGACCGATCGTGAACGATCGCTCGGCATCGCGCATGGCGAACAGCGTCGCGTCGGCCTCGGCGTTCTCCGGCTTGACCCACGCGCTGAAAGTGAACCCGCCCGGCGAACCGAGCTTGAGTGCGGGCCAGGCCGGGAGGACGAGCGGCGCGGAGCCGTCCAGGGCCGCAGCGCCGCCGATCAGACCGATCGCCGCAGGGCTCGCGCTTCCCTTCGCCGCCTGTCCGTAGGCGGCCGCGTCCTGCAGCAGCCCCACGCCCTCCGCGAAGTGCAGCACGGCCAACTGGCTCGGGTCGTACGTGCCCTTGGCATCCGCGACGCTCGGGGCTTTGAAATTGCCGTAGTAGAGCCAGATCGACTCGGCGTTGGACGCGCCCGCCAGCCGCGGAACCTGCACCCACACGATCGCCAGCTCGTTGAGCGAGTCGAAGCTTTCGACGTGGTGCTTCAGCACCAGCTTGTCGTCGGCGGAAACGAAGCGCAGATCCGATCCGTCCTCCTTCGCGGCCAGGAAATCGAAGTTCCCGGTGTGGAGGCGAACGGGAACGACCACGTTCGACAGCGTCTCCTTGACGTCGGCCCCGCCTGCGGAGGTATCGAGCACGATCGGCCGGCGTTGCGCCCACTCCGCGTTCCACCAGGCCCAAGCGCTGGCCGGCGAGACGGCTAGCAATGCAACGAGCATCAGGACGATGTATTTCATGGGCTCGAATTGCGCAGGGGATGAGCGGCATTTTGCGTAACCACCGTGTCATATCCGTGACACGGCCTTGCGGCGCCGAGCGTCATGGCTTCTTGCGCTCCGCAGGTTCGTCCTCACCCACGCCGAGCACTTCGACCGTCAGGAACGAGGGCCGGAAGCTCTCCTTGAGCGCCTGCGCCGCCTGTGCGGCTTCGGCGAGCCCGCGTGTCGCCTGCTCGCCCGAGCGCGTGGCATCGCTGCCGGTCGCGCTGCTCGCCGCCAGTGAGGCGCCGAGCGCGGACGTATCCGCCGTGGGCACGCCGGTGGAACGCCCGCCCACCTGGATGTTGTCGGCGCCGACCACGCGCACGGCGGCGATGTTCAGGTTGCCCGCGGATCGTATCCCGGCGTCTCCCGCGTTGACTTCGCCCTTCGGCGCGATCAGATCGACATCGCCCGGCGTGACGCCCGGCCGGCCGAGCAATACGCCGATGCCGCTGCCGGCGATCGACTGGGTGATGTCGAGCGAGATCACGCCGTCGGCGTCGATGCGGAACTGCGGCGGCGGCGTGGCCGACGTCGTCTTCGCGCCGCGGCCGGCGTCGATATTGCCCTCCGAGGACCAGATCAGGATGTTGCCGCCGGCGACCGTGAAGACGCGCGACTGGTTGACGAGGAAGTCGTCGCGCGTGAATGCGAGAATGGAGCCGCTGTCGACGGTGACGATGCCGAGCTGCGACGCCGGCTTGCTGAAGCGCCCCTGGTTTGCGAGGCCCGCGTTGATGAGCCCGCGGGGTGCCATCAACTCGATCTCGCCCCCCTGCTCGGTCTTCACCTGGCTGAAGAAGAGATTGATGTCGCCGCGCGCCTCGGCGTCGCCGCCCCGGACGGGGAACAAGGTCTCGATCGCCTCGTAGCCGCGCCGGTAGGCCTCGACGCCGCGAGCACCGCTTGCCGTGACGTCGCGTCCGGTCTCTTTCAGCTCGGCGTAGAAGACCCGGCGCACGAATGCAGCCTGCTGCGAAGCCGGCAGCGCGCGAAAGACGGTAAGAGCTTCGGCCTCGGTCGGCGGCGCCGATCCTGTCAGCGTGCCGATGTAGGCCGCCAGCTCCGTGCCGAAACGGCGGGCGGCCGGATCGGGCGGATCGATGTAGCGGGCGACGAACGCCGCATAGTCGGGTGCGCTCGGCGCGCCGGCGAGCACGAGGATGCTCGCGCCGGACTCGGGCAGGAATGGATTGTCGAGCGGGCCGCGGGTGACGATGCCCGAGGAGGTGCCGAGATCGATGTCGCGGCCGGCAATGACCTCGATTCTCCCGGGACCACCGATCTGAATGGTGCGATCGTTGATGCCGGGCACGCCGCTCGTCCCGATGGGGCTGGTGGAGACGATGTCGCGGCCCGCCATCAGCACGGTGGCATCCGTGCCGCGCAGGTTCTGTCCGCCGAAGTCCGGATCGCGGATGTCGCGCCCGGCGACGAGGCGGGCGGCCTCGGCGACGATCAGCTGCGCGCCGCTGCGGAAAAGCAGGTCGCCGGTTGCGGCGACGACCCGGACGGGATTCGTGTCGGCCGCGTGCAGCGGCGGGTTCGAGTGCACCGTGGGTCCGGCGTCATAGCGACCCTGGCCGTCGAAGATCGTGCCGAAGAAGCCGAGCGAGGGTGCAGCCACGCTCGGCAGAACGCGGGGATCGAGATCCGACATCCGGATGTGCCCGCCCACGACGACGTCGCCCCCGGCGAGGAGATCCAGATTGCCTGCGGCTGCGGGGAACAGCGTGAACGGCCGCGACACCTCGACGTCGCCGCGCAACGCCGCGGCCCGCAGCGTTCCGGGGTAGAGCGTGGCGCTGAAACCGTCGCCGATGACACCCGGGCCGTAGATCTGGGGCGCCGACTGGTCCAGCGTGGCGGTATCGTTCAACAGCCGAAGATCGCCGCTGACCGCCGTCAACGCCACACCTGTCGTGGCCGTGTAGCTCGAAAACGCGTTCTGGCTGCCCGCGACGAGCGAGGCGCCGATGTTGTGGGCCTGCGGCAGCAGCGTCGGATCGAGCACGGTGCCCAGCGTGAGATCGCCGCCCGCGCGCACGTCGAAGCGCGCATCGCCCGCAGCGAGTATCGGACCGACCGCGTACGCGCCTTCGGCGGTGTTGCGCACACCGCTGCCGATGTCGCCGCCCGCATCGATACGCCCCGCGCCTTTCATGACGAGGTACGCCCCGCCCTTCAGATTCTCGCCCGCGCGCACGAGCACATCGCCCCCACCCCGGACCACGAGGTTCGCTGGGTCAGGCGCCGCGCTCGTGCTGCCGCCCATGACGCCGTTGGTCGGCGCGACCACGCTCAGATTCTCGATATGCCGGCCCGCAACGACGCTGACATCGCCGCCCCCAAGCGTTCCGACGCCCTGCTGGAAGCTCGTGTAACGGGGCCACCAGGTGGTTTGCGCGTTCGGTACGAGAATCGCGCCGGAAGTCGTGCGCCGCGCCGCGCGCTGCATGAGCCAGTCGCTGATGAGCTGACTGCCGGCGATGGCCGAGATGTCGCGCCCGACCGTGATGCGAATGTCTCCGCCGCCTTCCGGGTTGATGGCGCGCAACGCCCGGTTGCTTTCGTCGCGGAACGTCGGCGGGGTATAGCCCGGGATCGCAGCGCCCGGCTTTCCGGCCGTATAGATCACCGATGAGGGATCGGAGAGCGTCAGATCGCGCCCGGCGGCCAGCTCGATCCAGCCGCTGCCGGTGCGCACCAGCTTGCCGGCGGCCAGCACGATGTCGCCGCTGCCGGCGATCGTCGCGAGCGGATTCGCGGCGGCCGCGGCGGCGCCGGCGACCAGCCGGTACGACCATGAATCGTCCGTGCGCAGCGCCGTCCAGTTCGCCATCGCCTGGTTGGCCGTCGCCGTGAATCCGTCGCCGAGCGAGCTGTCGAGGATGAGATCGCCTTGGGCGCGCAAGGTCAGCACGCCCGGCTCGCCGTCGAAGCGCCACGCCGACAGGTTCCAGCCGCGCAGATGCTGCTGCGGCGCCGTCTCGTTCACGGCGACCGTCAGCGAACCGGGACTGCGGATCTCGATGCCCGGCCGCAGGTGGAACGACGGATCGCCGGCGCGGCCGAGCGCCGCCAGGATCGTGTCCTTGGCCCCGGCAATGAAATCTCCGGCCTCGCGAAATCCCACCGTGTTGGCGAACGGACCGGTGGTCGCCACGTTGAACACGCCGCCGTCGGTGGTCGCGCCGTCGCCGCTCACCGTGGTCGCGTTGTAGACCTTGTACGCCTCCAGCACGATCTCGCCCGCGCCGCGCAGCTCGCCGTCCAGACGCTCGACCGCGACGCCGGTGCCGGCCCCGGAGCCGAGTCGCGGCGCCCGCAACGAGATCCGCCCGCCCGCGCCGGACACGTCGACGACCGCGCCGTGCTCGATCGCGATGGTTGCCGCGGTCGCGGCTCCGTTGGCGCTGCTCGCGATCGACAGCGCGACCTCGCCGCCGCGGCCCTGCGTACCCGCGCCCTCGGCCGACGCCTCGAGCCGCCCCGCGATCCGGATGGAACCCGTGCCGGCGCCAGCTTCGTTCGCCGCCAGCATGATGCGCCCGCCCTTCGCCCCGGAGGCGTCGATCGTTCCATCGACCGTTATGTCTCCGTCATCGGCAGCGAGCGCCACTTCGTGGGCGACCACGCGATCGCCGGCCGCGACGACGATCGATCCGGAGCGCACGCGCACATCGCGCTTCGCGCCGAATCCGCCGGAGACGAACGCCCCGGCGGCATCCAGGCGCGCGTCGAGCGCTGAATTGAGCGCGGAGAAATCCGCCAGCGTGCCGGCGTCGAGCACGAAGCTGCCCTGCGCGGGCGCGAGCAGGCCGGCCTGTGTCATCGCGCCGCCCTTGAGCATCCCCTGCAGGCTCGCGCTGCCTTGCGGGGCCGACAGCCGGATCTCGCCGGCGTCCGCGCCGGATGCGCTCGACACGTCGACGACCGAGCCGCTTTCGAGCACGAGGCTGCCGGCGGCCGAACGGATGTCGATCACGCCGGCCGCGGCATGCGCGGGCACGCCGTCGAAGACGACGCTCGCGCCGGGCGCGGCGACGCGTGCGCCGGCATGCAGCGTCACGCCGTCGTCTGCGGTCGGGCCGACGGCTGCGATCGCAATGCGGCCGGCCGGCGCCGAGATGGCGCTGCCGATCGACGCGGAGCGCCCCGTGAGCGCGAGGCTGCCGCCGAGCGAATCGGCCTCGGTCGCGGCGATTCCCGCGCGGCCCGGCAGGACATCGAGCTGCCCGGAAGCGCCCAGCGCATAGCGCGCCGCCGTGGCGGCCTCCAGGCGGCCGGTCTGGACCGACAGATCGCCGTGCACGTGTAGACTGCCTGCGCCCTCGGCGATCACGGCGTCGCGCGCGTCGAGCCTCACCTGCGCGAAGCCCTCGAGCTGCACGGCCGCGGGCGAGCCGGGTGCCCCGTTGCCTTCGCCCAGGACGATCCGGTCGGCGTGCACGTCGAGATTGCCGTTGCCGAATACGGGCAGCGCGCCGTCGCCCAGCGCGGGCGCGCCGGCGTGTGGGCTGCCCCGGGTATTGGTGAACGTGACCTGCGCGGCGCTGAGCCGCACCTGCGCCGAACCATCGGCGCCGCGGTAGTTGTTGAGCCCGCCGCTGTCGACGGAAAGATGCCCGAGCGCAGGCGAACCGAGGCTGAGCGCGCCGTAGGTGTCGAGCGTCGAGTAGCTGCGCAGCGTGAGCGAGGAAAGCGCGCCGAGCGCATCCACCTGCTCGCGGCTCAGGGCGAGACCCGAAACCACCGCGCCGGTGTCGCCCAGGCTGATGCGCCCGGCGCCGAGCGCCAGCGCCGCACCCGCGGCAAGCTCGAGCGCGCCGCGCATGACGTGGTCGCGCGTGGCATCGAGTGCCACCGCACCCTGCGCCTGCAGGCGAGCCCCGGTCTCCACTTTCAGCGTGCCCTCGGTGCGGGCGGCATTCTCCCGCACGATGCCGACTTCGGGACCGGAGGCGACGCGCACCAGGGCGCCGTCGCCGCTCACGCCATCGCCACCTACGACGAGCGTGCGCGCCGGCGAGGCGTACACACCCTCGCCGATGATCAGCGAGCCGTCTCGGATGGTCACATTCCGGTTGGCGGCCAGGATGATCTCCGGCGCGCGCAGCGCATTGCCCGCGTCGTTGGCCACCACGATGTCGCTGCTCACCACCGACAGGCGCGTCCGATCGTCATCGGCCGAGCGTGTTGCGCCCAGCACCATGCTCGCCACGTCGAGGCGCGAGAGCGCGAGCGGATCGAGCCGAACGAAATCGTCGCGGATGCCTGCGGCATCGGCGGTCGCGACCGCGAGCTTCGGTGCGGCGATGTCGAGCGTGGCGCCCGCACTGCCGGGAGCGTGGTTGGCGCGGAAGCTGCCCTGCAGGTCGAGCACTTCGGTGGCGCGAATCGCCGCCGCGCCGGCGTCGGCCAAGGTCTGCCGGCCGGAGTCGGCTGCGAATGCCGAGCCGAGCGCCGTCTCCAGATACTCCGACCGGCTGCGCGCCGTCGCGCCCGGCTGCACCAGGAAGCCCGTACTGCGCCCGTCGCGGACCTGGCTCCCATCGCGCGCGGTCCAGGTGCGATAGCCCGCGACGATCTGCGCGCCGTCGCTGCGCCGCGTCGCCTTGCCGGCGGGGAAATCGCGCGTCCCGTTTACCGCGCTCACCAGGTACGCGCCGGGCAGCAGCGCGTAGCGCGTGGGCAGCAGGATGTAGACGCCCGCCGCAACCCCGTCCGCCCCGGCCAGCGCGACGGCATCGCCCACGGCCAGCGCCGACGCGGCGCCCGCGGCCTGGATCTGATGGTCGTAGGGTGCGAAGGCAGCCGCCGCAGCGGGCAGGATCGCGAACGTGCCGGGCGCGTTGGCCGCGTCGAGCAGGTCGCGCGACCCACCGGGGCCCGGCACGAACTCGTACGCGCGCAGATCGCCCCCGCCGGAGAGATCGACCAGCGCGCCGGATTCGATCCGCACCTCCGCGCCCCTCAGCTCGACGCGCTTCTGCGGCACGGCTTCGATCAGGACGTTGGTCGACTCGTCCAGCGCGTACACGTAGGCGCGTCCGGAAAGCTCGGTGCGCCCGAACGGCATGACGAGGCCGCTCGCCGCCACGGACGTAAGGCTGCCGGGCGCGAGCGTCAGCGTCTGCGCCGCGTCCAGCGTGACCGATCCGGCGGGCGCACGGATGACGCCGCCCTGGCGTATCGCCGGCGCCCGCAACGTGAGATCGCCGCCGGCCGAGAGGGCCGAGGCGCCCGCGTCGCGCCCCGTGACGTCGATGCGTGCGCCCTCGCCCACCGCTTCGACCACGAAGCGGCTCATCGTCGTGGGATAGAGCTGGGCGGCATCGAAGGCCAGCGCACCGGCCGTGCGCAACTGTCCCGAGAGCACGCTCGCGCCGCCGGGGAAGTAGCTGCCCTTGAAGCGGATGTCGCCGTCCGCCACGAATTGCGCCCGCTCGAATCCGCTCAGCGTCACGTTGCCTTCGAAATCGATCAGCCCGGCGCTGACGACCAGGCTCCCCTCGCCTGCCACGGGCGCGGGTGCCGCGAAGCCGGTCGTATTGGACAGGGAAACATAGGCGGCATCGAACGCCGCCCGGCTCTCGCCTGCCGCCGCGACGCTCAGCGCAGCAAGCGAGATGCTGCGGCGCGCCGCAAGGGTGACGTCGCCCTCGAGCTCGATGCTGTCCGGGCTGCGCAGCGTGATGCTGTCGAAACCGCCGCCGTTGAGCGTGGCGGCATCGAGCAAGGCGCGATGATTGAGCTGCGCCTCGCCCGGGCGGGTTCGTGCGTTCGGATCGATGACCTCGCCCGGGGCGAGCGCTGGGAAAGCGGCGATCGCAGCGTTGCTCACGATCACCCGCCGCGGGAGCGTGGGGTAGCTGGGATTGCCGGCGACCGCCGGGTGCAGCGTGACCGACAGCGTTCCGCCTTCGGACCACGGCGCGGCCCGCGCTGCACGCAGGCTCCCGCCCAGCAGCACACCCTCCTGGGCACGGATGTCGATCGCGCCCGCGCTTCCTGCAACGATCGTCGCGACCGGCGTCGCGTAGGCACGCGGCACGATGTCCAGCTCGGCCGCGACCGCCGAGACGTCGACGTGCGAGCCCGGCTGCTGCACGACGTAACCCGTGCGCGCATCGATGGTCACATTGCCGCCGTCCAGGACTTCGCCCCGGCGCAGGCCGTCGAGACCGGTCACGACGCGCGCCACGCCGCGCGCGTCGATACGGCTTTTGGCACCCAGCCAGATCGATTGCGCGGCACCGTAGTCGCGCGGACCGCCCCGCGTCGGATCGACCGGATCGGCGGTCGAAAGCGTGATGCGTCCGGCCGGTGCGGCCAGACTGCCCAGCATGGTGAGCTGATTGCCCGCCGACAGCGTGATCTGCGAAGCCGCTTCGACCCGCAGCTCGGCGCTGCGGTCGATCAGAAGATCGCCGAAGACGGTGCCGGCGGCGGTGAGCGTCAGCGCGGTGGGCGTGCGCAGCGCTTCGGGCAGCAGCGCGAGCGACGAGAAGCGCGCGATGTCGGTCGCGGACGGAGCCGTGACGTAGGCCGGATCGAGCACGCGGTTTTCTGCGTGCGGACCGATCGTTGTTTCGGCCGCCACGGTGAGCCCGTCCTGCCCGTTGACGGCATAGGCGCTGAACCCGCCGCGCTGGAAGAACGCTGCCGCGAGACTCAGCGTACCTTCCGGGGCGTCGGGTCCGATGTGCACGCGCGACGTATCGAGCGTGAGCGCGCCTCCGCGCTGCAGGCCGTGACCTCGCAGCTCGCCGCCGAGCACGAGCGTGGATTGCTGTGGATCGAAGTCACCCAGGTTGACGCGGCCGCTCTTCAGGCGAATGCTGCCCCCGGCGCCTGCCTGCAGCGCGCCGCTCGCATCGAGCCACGCGCCGCCCGACACATCGATGACGCTACCCGCGGCCAGGACGACGTCGGCGGCGGATACGAGCGAGACCGAGCCGCCCGCGATCAGGGCCGGACCGCTGCCCGCGCTGCCGCCCGCCGTGGGCAGATCGTTGATCCAGCCGCCCGCGGCGCAGATCGTGCCTTCCTCGCCCAGCCGGATGGCATAGGCAGCGGCGGGAAGAAACGACCCCAACGGCTGCACGGTGGTGAGGCTTACGGCCCCACTCGGTATGTTGATCGATCCCAGGACCTCGATCTCGCGGCCGGTGAGCGCAAGCGCGCTTTGGCGCACGCTGCCGTCCGGCGCGCGCTGACTGCCCGGGGCGAGATCGAGCCGCACGCCCTCGCCGAGCTGGATGCGGCCGTTGCTGAGGACGGTGACGCGGCCGAAGCCGCCGTTTCGCAGCATCGCGACCGGTACCTGCACCGCGGCGCGGTTGGGCTCCGGCAATGGGTCGAGCGGCGATCCCGGCGCCTCCCCGGTTGCGAAGCGAAAGCCGGACGGAAGCGCCGTCGCCGCCTCGACGAAGTGGACGTCGGGAAGCTTGAACGAACGCACCGACGCGGCCGCCGCGCTGGCGTCGCCGAGGATCAGGCCGCCGCCGACCGGAAGCGTTCCGGCAGCGCGCTGCCGTTCGCCTGCGCGAGTCCGCGCAACCAGCTCGCCATCGAGCACGACGGCATGGCCCAGCAGGGCGATGGTTCCGGCGCTCATTCCCTCGACGTAGCCGCGCTCGAAACCGTACCGGGCCGAGAACGTCTCGCTTACGCCCCATTTGACGTGGTCGATCGTCACGGTGTCCACGACGCCCCGGTAGATCTCGTCCGGACGCGCGTCGCCGATGTCGACGACCCGGCCCGAGGTCGCCAGCAGCTTGCTGGTTCGAACGAAGCCGTCGAGGTAGCGGACGCTCCCTCCGGAGGCGTCGATCGACGCGCCCTGCCGCACGACGATGTCGCCCTCGGATTGCAGGCTCACGTCGCCTCCGGTCGTGGTGCGCTCCTCGACGGTGCGGCCGATCTGCGCGACGCTGCCGGACGCGTCCGCGAGTCCCGTGCCTTTGCGCACGTCCACCTGCACCGTCTTGCCGCGCAGGGGACCGTCGCGCTGCAGCGGTGCATCGCGCAGCTCGTTGCCGCGCAGCTCGACTTCGACGACGTTGCGCTCCATCGGCAGGACGACGTCGGCCGTTCCGGCGACATCGATCCGGCTGCCCTGCTCGAGGTAGATGCGTGCCTGCGCGTTCGCAGCAGCCCCCGGGGGCTGGAACTCGAGGCCGGCCTGCGCCGTCAGCGTGACGTTCCCCGCTGGCGCCGCCACCACGGCATCGGCTTCCAGGCGCACCGTGCGGCCGATGCCTTCGATGCTGGAGCGGTTGAAGGCCTGGTCGTCCTTGATGGTCTGAGGGTCGCTCAGCTCCGGCCGCACCTCGGTGACGCTCGCCTTGCCGAAGCGAAGCTCTCCGCCGCGGCTGCCCAGCGGCACGTGCACACCGCCGCCCAGATCCTTGTCGACGACCGTATCGCGGGCCAGCAGGCGTATCGACCCGTTCTGATTGACGCTGGTGGTCGCCGACACCCGCCCCGACTGGTTGACCGCGAGCCCGGCCAGCGTGACATTGCCGCGCTCGGCGACGATCTTGCTGAGCGGCAGATTTTCGACCCGGCCGCCGTTGTCCACCTCGATCAGCAGGCCGCGCAATGCCGGGTCGTTGCTCGCCGCCAGGTACGCCTTGCTGCCTGCCGCCAGGATCGCCTGCCCGTCGGGGGTGGAGATGATGCCGTTGTTGCTGACGTCGCTCCCCAGCAGGATGACGCGGCCCTCGCGCGCGGTGCGAATCTCGGCGCCGTTTTCCACTACCACCGTCCCGCTCGGCGCGCCGTTGGCGAACGGGCCGAATGCGGGATTCTGCGCTGGCAGGAGATTGCTGAGCAGCCCCTGCTCGAACAGGTCGTCCGTGATGTCGAGCGTGGAGGCGACCAGGCCGCCGACGTCGACCTGCGCGCCGTTGGCGAACACGATCCCGTTCTGGTTGATGAGATACACCTGCCCGCGTGCGCTGATGCTGCCCTGGATGCGGCTCGGATCGGCGTCGTGGATGCGATTGAGCGCGGCCCACGTGGCCGCCTGCTGCTCGAACACGACGGCCTGCCCCGGTGCGACGTTGAACCGGTTCCAGTGCAGGATCGCCTTCGGCTGCGATTGCTGGATCGTCAGCCTGGCGGCGTTGGTGCGCGCGGCATCGATGGCGGCGTTGCTCCACGCCTTGCCGGGCTGCGGGACGAGGCCCGCGGGCTGGGCGGCATCCGAGCTGCGCGCGCCGAGCGCGGCGCATGCCGCAAGCACGGCAGCACTCATGCGAAGTCGCTTCCAGACGGGCTCGGCGGGCCGCGCGGCATCGATTGTCATTCGGTCTCGCTCGGCGCGCATCAGAACTCGTACGACAGGCGGAAGTGAATGCGTGAGTCGCCGTCGCGGGTCGACGGTCCGGCACGCAGCGCTTGCGCAAGATCGAGCGCCAGGGCCAGTCCGCGCGTGTCCTTCAGACGCAGGCCGATGCCGGCCGAGGCAAGCGTGAAGCGGCTGCGTTGTCCCGGCAGCGGATCCTCGATCCGGGCCCAGCCCGCATCGACGAATCCGGCCACGTAGGTCTCGGCAATCCCGCCGGGCTTGCGCTCGCCGAACGCCCGCCGGACTTCCACAGTCATGCGCGCGCCATCGTCGCCCAGCGCTTCCAGCTCGCGATAGCCGCGCACGCTCTCTGCGCCGCCGATGCCGAACTGCTCGTTGCTCACGAGCGGGCCGCTCGCCCCTTGCGCCTCGAAGCGCGCGTGCACGTCGAACGGCCCCGCGACATTGCGCGTCCAGCCTGCACCGGCCTTCAGCGCCAGGTAGCTCGCGCTCGCCTTGAAGCGCTTGTTCTCGAACTCGGCGTCGTTGTTTCCGAGCAGGCCGCGCACGCCGGCGGTGGCGCTGGCATCGAGCTGCGTGAGCGAGCCGGGCGCAATTGCGGTCGCGTTGTACTGCGCGATCAGCGGCGCGTAGCTGATCGGCGTGTCGAAGCTGTCGGCGCCGATCAGGCTAACGGTCTCGGAGAAGTCCTTGTAGTCGAGCCCGAGCGTGACGCTGTGGTACCAGCCGTCGAAGCTGCGCAACGGGATGATCGAGCGGATGCCGTAAATGGTGCCGCTGCCGATGACGTTGAGCGCGCCGACGGCCGCGGCGTTGCTGCGCGAGCGCACCGCGTAGGCGGCGATCAGGGTATCGCCCCAGGCCGGAAACAGGTACGTGCCCGACAGCACGCGTACCTCGTCGGTGTCCTGCGGCGACGTCTGCGCCTGCACGGCGATGCTGTGCTCGCGCTGCCAGAGGTTGTCGTAGCGCAGGCTCGCGCCGAGCCGCAGGCGCGAAGTCTCGCCGCTGTAGCGGTCGTTCAGCTCGACGCCCCCGTGCAGAGGAAGCTTGTCGTCGACCTTCAGGTCCACCTCGACCCGTCCCGGCGTACGGCCGGGCTTGAGGACTGGCGTCACGCGCCGATCGGGACTCTTGTTGAGCTGGGCGAGCTCCTGCTGCACGGTAGAAAAGTGCGGCACGCTGCCTTCGGCCAGCGATGGGGTGCGACGGCGGATCTCACCCAGGCTGTAGTAACGCGAGCCGGTCACCCGGCTTCGCTCCACGCGGCCTTCGGTGACGCGCAGGCGGATGATGCCCTGGGCAACGGTCTGCTCCGGAATGTCCACGAAAACCGTCAAGTAGCTCGCCTTGTGATACGACTGCTCGAGGGCACTGCGGGCGGCCTCGACATCCTTGATCGTTCGCTCCGGTCCCAGATACCCATAGACCGCACGCTCGACCTCCAGAGTCGTCAGCACCGTGTTGCCTTCGACGCGGTATTCCAGGATATCGAAGCGGGGTGCTTCCTCGGTCTCGACGCCGGCAGCCGGACCTTGCACGCCGGCGTACGCCGTGTAGAGAGTGAAGCACAGCAGGAGCACCCTGCGCGTGGCCGAACGCCTCATGATCATGGAGTGGCCGAGCTTGTGATGTTGGCATTGCGCGCTCTTGACGGCCGTATGAGCCGGACGGACCACGAACCCCAATGCTTCGATATGCACGATGCTGCATCGGGCGCCCTGGTGGGCACCCGATGCAGTGCTTCCTCGCTTGGCCGCAGCATGCCGCGGCAGCGACACCAACAGCGATGGCGCGCCTTAGAACAGGAGCGACGCCGGCCTGCAGCTGTTGCCGCTACGGGTCCATTGCGACGTCTGGTTCGCTGCCGGGTTGGCAGGTATTGTCGGCGTATTGCCGGCTACGCCCGGAAGGGCCACGACCGCCGCACGGACGCTGACGTTCGGGATGGCGCGCAGGATCGGTTCCTGGCGCGACTTCGTCACGAACAGGTTGATGAAGGCAAGGTAATCACCGCTTGGAAAGACCTTGTCGTTCTTCCATTGGATCGATTGCTCGACGACGAAGTCGTAGGCACCGGTGATCACGTTGCGCAACCCCGTATAGTCGCCGCCCGCGATGTTGGACACCGGGCTCAGACCGTCCAGGTTGATGAAACTCCAGTTCGTGCCGTAGTTGGTCGAGTTGTAGCTATCCAGCGATAGATTGGCGAGCGCGGCGTGCTTGCCGCCCAGCGTGGCCGCCGGCAGGCTGAACTGCACACGGTAGAACTTCAAGTCGTCGCCCCGGAACGCCCAGTCGATTCCGGCGTTGGCGTTGTTCACGCACGTGCGTACGTTGCCCGAAGAAGGATTCTCAACGTAGGTGGGACCTTGCGTCGGATCGATCAGGATCGCGGTGGCCGGCGTGCCGCCGTCGCCGCTGCCGGGGGCGTTGAAGCCGAAGCTGTCCGACATGCGCAGCGGCGCCGTGTTGCCGTCCTGAGCGACGTTGCCGACCGAGCAGGGGAAGTCGTTGAAGTAGCTGTTGAAGGTGGCCTGCGTGCCTGACCCTTGCACGCGCCGGCACACCGTCACGTTGGTTCCGGCCGGAATCGCCGGGTTGACCTGGTTCCAGTCACCGTAGTTGCCCGTCAGCACGGCTGCGACCTGCGCCCGAGATATGTTAGTGAGGCCCGCGTTCACAAGGCTCTGGCTCAAGCCGATACCGAAGATGACCTGGTTGGTCGCACGCTGCGTACCGGCAAACTTCGCGATCTCGGCAGCGCTCAGCGCATCTTGTCCGAACTCGACGTTGAGCGGTTCCTTGAACATCGCCGGCTCGACGTCGGACACACCGAAATCCGGTTGGCGGTTGTTCGGGTTAGCAGCGTTGAGATCGTCGCCGACCTCGGCGCAGTCGAATTGACGCCCCGGTCCGCCGGCCGCCACGCAACTTGCCGCAGCGAAGATCATGTTCGCGATCGGGCGATCGCGAGCTACGGGATTGACGCCCCACACCGATCCCCCCCGGGCGCGATTCAGGAAGCGGACCTTCTTGCCGTTGAGCGCTCCGGTAGTCCCATTGAGCGTCCCGCAGTAGGCGCGGTAATCGGACCCGCCGGTAGCCGTGTCGTACACGGTCGTGAACCCGGGGTTCAGGATCTCGGTCATGATCTGACCGAGGATGTTCTGCGGGGCCGATGCGCCGGACAGGTAAATGTCGATGGCGAACGGTCCGCCGACCGCGGGGTCGCAGTTGCCGGGCGCCACGGCGAGTGCCTGCCCCGACAAGGCCGCCAGCGTGCAGGCGCAGGTAAGAGCAGTCTTCTTTGCTTTCATCGCGTCTTCTCCTTGGTTTGCGTAAACGCAGCGTGTACCGACTGAAGGATCATTGCGCCTTGCGCTGGCGCCGCACCGCCGCTGCAACCAGGGCGATGCCCGCGACCATCAGGGCATAGGTTTCGGGCTCGGGGACTGGCACGGTGTAGGAAAGCATTCCATCCGAGGTCAGCAGCCAATCGCCGCCGAATTCGGTGACATTGACCGGGTTGAACGCGAGCGTGCCGTTGCGGGTCAGCTGAAAGAAGCTCAGCGGCGTGTCGACCTGCGCGTCCGTGGTGAAGGGCGCGTTGGCCGCGAAGTTGTTGTCCAGCGACTTGCCGACATAGGCGATGTTGTCCGGATCCGCGGTTGCGCCCGAGCCGTTGAGGTTGCCGGGATGCGTGCCTAGGAGGTTCACCCCGGAGATCGCGTTGTCGATGTTCCGGAACTGGTTCAGCTGGCTGTTGATGGTTGCCTCGACCGCGGCCGCGCCGTTATTGTTGGTGGAGAGCGCCGCGTATTGCGCCGTGGCCTTGGCCGCGATCACCTGGTAGGTCGCACTCGCAAGCTCAGTCGGGGTGAAGAAAGAGGTGAGCAGCGAATCTGCACCGAAGTTCAGGGAATATCCGATTTGATTGACCCCTGCGCCGCTCGCGGCACCGAGGGCTACCGGAGCGCTCGGATTGAACGCGTGGGGCCCGGCCAGAGGAATCTGCGTGGACGTCGTCCGGAAGTTGTCCAGCGCTATGCCCAGGTCACGGGTGTAGGATTTCTGTGCCTCGACGTTGAACACCCAGAGCGTGAGCTCTGTTTGATTCCCAGTCGCGGTCTCACCAGTCCTGCTGACAACTGCACCAGCAGGCACTGCGAGCCCGGCGGCGAGGGCGGCGCCTACCAGGGTCGGCAGCGGTCGACGAAAGTATCTCTTCATAGCAACACTCCTTGATTTTTTCGTATGGGTACCGAGAGTTCACCAGGCCCGCAGGCCAGCGGCGACGGATCTGATGTGATATGCATCAGATGCCGGCAAGGTAACGCCTCGCTATGACATTGGAACGCGCACCGTTTCCAGCGTCGATAGTCCGTTGGACGCACGTCCGCGCCCGATGGGGGCGCGTGTATGTCTCCGGCATGGAGGAGTCGCATGCGGCCGGCATGGTCCGAGCGGACTATGACCCGACGCAGAGCGGTCGATGGGAAGCAAAGGCTCTTAGCGAGTGACCAGGGCGGGTAGGCCTATCGTCCCCGTATCCAGGCACAGAGCCTGGCGCTCCGCTGCCGAGGCTTCGCAGCGCGAAGCGACTTCCACCCGCTCGCGCCGCAGCGCGGCGCAGCTCACTGCATCGCCACGCGCAAGCGTGCGGCACTCGCGCTCGCGGCGCTTGCGCTCCTCCTCCGGATCGGGCGGAGGCTTGGCCGGGGCGGGCTTGGGCAGCGCCGCAGGAGCCGGATTCACTGCCGCACCGGACGCGACGTTCGCGGTCGGCTGCAGTTCGGGCGCGGGCTGCTCGACTTTCGCGGCCGGCGCACCGCCCGGTGTTCCGGCGCTGCCCGCCGCGTAGATGAACTTCCAGTCGGCATGCGTGGCGGCATTCTCGAATGCCGCATGCTCGGGCCTGAAGCCCTTCCTCTTGAAGGTTGCCTCGCGCGATCGGCTGTGCACGCCCGCGATGCCGCCGTCGGGCGCTCGCACAATGACCCAGTCGGGCGCTCCGGTCATCGGGTCGCGGTAGACGCGCCGCAGATATCGGCGCACGACCGGATAGCGCCGGTCGCGCAGCAGATCCTCGAGGCTGCGCGGATACTGCCGTGCGCCGCCGGGCGTGGCTTCGAAGTAGGCGCCGATCGCCCGCCGAATCTCTTCGCCGACGAACAGCAGCTCGGCTTCGCGCTCGCGTTGTGCGTGGGTGACCCACACCTGGGCGGCTGCGGCCGCGCCGGCACCCAGAACCGCGATCATCAACAGCACCCAGAGGTAGGTGACGCCGGCGATCCGGCGCATCCCATCGGGTGAGCCGGTCAGTCCGGACGATGCCACCGCTGGCTCATGTCGAGCGCGACGGCCTGGGTTCGATTGCGCACGCCCAGCTTGCGCAGAATCTTCTGCACGTGGTTCTTCACCGTCAACGGGCTGATCGCGAGCGCACCACCGATCTCGGCGTTGCTGCGGCCATGCTGCAACTGCAGAAGAATCTCGCGCTCCCGATTCGTCAGCGCGCGCGCGCGATTGGGCGTGCGTGGCTTCATTTTCCGCGGCTGCAGCCGCACGAAGGCCGCGCGCAGATGCGGAACGACGATTTCCACCACGTCGGACACCTTGGCGTCGAGCGCGCAGCGTATTCCCGCGAAGACGAAGAACGTATCGACCGACCCGCAGGGCGCCCAGGATCCATGCGCCAGCAGCTTCGAGAACGCGAGCGCCTGCAGCGAGGCAGCCAGGGCGGGATTCGGCGCTCCTGTCGGGGCAGTCGCATCGATCAGCAGCGGACTTCTCCCGTTGCCGTCCCACAGGCTCAGCAGGAGATGCAGGAGTCCGTCCTCGGTCCGGACCAGCGCCGAGGCCGAGCCGTCCAGCATCGGAATGGGCGAGCAGACGTGCGAATCGAGCAGGCGGCCCTGGGGGTCGAAGCATGCGCACAGCAGCACGTCGTGAGGGATAGCCGCCTGCAGGCTTCCCTGTGCCCAGGAGAAGAAATCGGTTTCGACACGCACCCGGATCGATCGCTCGATCGCGAGAAACAGGCAATCGCGCCGCGCGACATCCAGGCCGTATTGCTCGCTCATCGCAGCAATGTTCATCACGGTACGTTCTTCATGTTCGTTCGGAGCCGAGCTCGCTACCAATCGGCATATGCACTGCCGTCACTTGCCTTGTCCTGGGCGCTGCTGCGCACGTCGTACACGCCGGTGCTCTGCGAATCCGCCGGAGGCGAGACGATCGTCCACTCGGTGCGTGAATCGACGATTGGATCCAGCGGCACCTCCCGCAGGTAGCGCGCGCTCACCAGCGCCTGCAGGTCGTCGGCGTACTTGCCGGTATCGGCGTGGTACTGGTCGAGCGCGCTGCGAATCGCTTTCAGGTTCTGGCGCAGCACCGCCTCCCGGGACCGGTCGACTCCGCTCGAGAACCGGGGCGCCGCGATGCTCAGCAGCAAGCCGATGATCGCGAGCACCACGATTAGCTCAATCAGCGTGAATCCCGAGGTGCGGGCGTTGCCCATCGGTCACCACTCGCGATACGGTATGCCGTTCAGGCCGGTCCCCGCCGACAACGAATGGACGTCGAACACGTCGTCGCCGGCGATCGGAGCCTCGGGAGGGCTAGCGTAGCTGCGCAACCCCCAGGTCTGGGCCACGGCCAGGGAAGGATCGGGGGAGAACGGATCGCGCGGAATGCGGCGCAGGAAATAGATGCGCCGCTTTTGCGGGTCCTTGGCGTCGGCTACGCCTTCGGCCAGGACCGCCAGGGTCGGCGGGTAGCCCGATTCGTCCGCCTTGCGGGTGACGTGACCTTCGTCGACCGCGGTCTTGTACGCGTCGATGGCGCCGCGGATGCTACGCAGCGCCGAACGCAGCTCCGATTCCTTGGCCCGCCGCGCCGAAACTTCGAGCATCGGCGCGGCAGCGGCCGCCAGGATGGCGACAATCGCGACCGTCGCGATCAGCTCGATCAGCGTGAACCCTGTGCGTTTGGCATTCATTTCGGCACGATCCGGAGCGTGTGCGCCGGGGGGACGTTGCCCGGGATGGGCTGGTCGTCGTTGCCGAGCACCGCAGCGCCCTCCACCGAAAGTCGCGCCTCGCCTGGCTCCTTGGCGATCACCCGGAAGCGCACTTCACGGGTCGGAATCCCGGAATCGGCCACCAGGTCGATCGTCACGGGAATTCGGCCGGCCCCGGTCTGCCCCGGCTTGGCGACCTGCGGGTCGCCCACGGGTTGCAGCAGAGCCGGTTCGTAGGCGAGCTCGAAGCTCGTCCGGCGCGCGACGCCGGTCGCGCTCGACAATCCCACCTGCACGCTGAACTCGGATCCGATCGCCGCTTGCGCCGGCGCCGACAGCACCAGATCGACCGGAGCCGCCGTTCGCACGGGCGAAGTCTTTCCACCCGCCTGCGGCGCGGGGCGCGCAGGCCCGGCGCCGGACTGCCCGGACGAGATGCTCATTTGCGAGGGGGCCGAGGTCCGGAGCTTCAGCGGCTCGGCGCCGATGGCCGCGTCCGTTCCCGAGGCGATCTCGGCGAAGCGCGATTCGGGGCGCAGGATGTTGCGGATGACGTGTGGCGTGATGAGCAGCACGATCTCGTTCTTGGTCGTGGTATCGTTGTTGCTCGAGAACAGTCGCCCGAGAATCGGAATGTCGCCGAGAACCGGAACCTTGTTGGCGGTGCGCCGGTCTTCGTCCTGGATCAGGCCCGCCAGGACCTGCGTCTCGCCGTCGCGCAGGCGCAGCGTGGTGGTGGCGTTGCGCGAGCCCAGTCGGTATGCCCGGGTGTTGAAAAGATCCAGCGTCTCGATGATGTTGCTCACCTCGAGCTCGACCTTGATCGCGATCTCGTCGTCCAGGTAGACGTTCGGCTCGACGTCGAGCTTCAATCCGACCTCGAGGTAGTTCACCGACGCCGACACGCCGACATTCGCCGTGCTGGTGGTCGTGACCACCGGCACTTTCTCGCCGATATGGATGCGCGCCTTCTCCCGATTGCGCACGCGGATGCGCGGATTCGCGAGCACGTTGGTGCTTCCGTCCTGCAGCTTCATGTTGAGGATGAGCGCCGGATTCGCCACCGTCGCGCGCAGCGCCGAGCTGGAGAGCTCGAACTCCGAGGGCGGCGCCCCGCCGTCGATCCCGAGCGGGCCGAAATTGATCCGGTCCGGGAAGCGCACGCCGAGCTCCTGCAGCCGCGTCCGGCTCACCTCGAGCACTTCCACTTCGAGCATGACCTCCGGCTCGGCCAGATCCTGGTTGAGGATGAGCTTCTCCGCGTAGTGCACGGCCGCGGGCGTGTCGCGCATCACCAGCAGGTTCAGCTTCTCGTCGATGTACACGTCGCGTGTCTTCACCAGCGCGCGCACCAGGTTGAGCGTCTGCTTGGCGTCCGCATTGCCGAGATAGAAGCTGCGCGTCACCAGATCCTGGTACTCCCGCGCCTTGGCCGGCGTATTGGGATAGATCAGTATCGAGTTCTCGTTGAGAACCTTGCGCTCGAGCTGATTGGTCGCCAGCACGAGCTTGACGATGTCCTCGATCGCGGTGTCCCGAACGAATATCGTGACGCGCATATCCGGGCGCACGTCCTTGTCGAACACGAAATTGATGCCGTGCGCCCGCGAGATGATTTCGAACACCTGGCGCAGGTTCGCGTCGCGAAACTGCAGGCTTATGGTCTTCGAGAACTGCTCGCCCAGACGGGGTTGCTTCGGCCCGGCCTCGATGGCGCGGCGCTCCTCCAATCGATGCGCCAGCGTCCGGGCCGCCCGGTGCTGAGGCGCCTGCGCCAGCGCCTCGCGCAGCCGAGCCTCGGCAGCAGCCGTATCGCCGCGCTTCAGTTCCGCCTGCGCGCGTTCCACCAGGGCGTCGGCGTTGCGTTCGGCCTCGATCTGAGAAAGGCCGGCCGTCGCGCGCGCATTGCCCGGAAGCAGATCGAGCACGCGCTGATACTTCGCCTGCGCCTGCGTGTAGGCGCCGCTCGCACGCAGCGTTTCGGCCTCGGCAAGCCAGCGATTGACCACCAGCTCGCGCTGGCTCGCGAACGCGGCGCGATACTGCGCATTTCCGGGATGCTCGACGGTGAGCTTTTCGAAACGGGCAAGCGCCTCTTCGAGACGGCCCGCGTCTGTCAGCTGCCGCGCCTGATCGAGCTCCGATGTCGTCGCGCAGCCAGCCAGCGCAGCCGCAACCAGCAAGGCGCCGAGGCGCCTCAACCCGAGCTCCCCGTCGCGAGCTTTCGCTGCTGTCCGAGCGGGACGTAGGTGAAGACGAGCGCCTGGTCGTCGGCCTTGTCCAGGCGCCAGGCGTCCGCGACGGTCTCGCCGATACGCACGATATGGATCTGTTCCTGTTGTTCCAGAAAGATGAGCGGCACGCCGTCGGCGTCCTGGCGTCCGATGAACCGGAAGGGAAGCGCAGGAGCCTCGGGCGGCGGAGGCGGCGGCGGGGGCGCTGCTGTCTCTGCCGTCTGCGCGCTGTCCGGCGCGGCTGCCGGCCCGGCGAAGAATGGATCCACGAACGGCTGCTCCGATACGTGACGCCGCGGGAGCGCCTGAAGCCGCTCCATATCGACGTGGGGCAGGGCCTCGCGTTCGCGCGTGGCGGCGGTTGCGGCGCTCACCGCGTCGCGTGGACGCGCATCCGCACTGCGTTCCCGCGAGGCGGCTTCATCGTCGTTGTTGGCGCGCAGCGCAGCCGCTGCCGCCAGCGGCAGGGCAGCGAACAGCGCCCAGCGACGGGTCCTGGGTGCGATCTTCATGTGCCCGCGGTGTAGAGCGCGAACTGAAGACGGGCTTCGATCTCGCGCGCGACGACCGAATCGCGCTTGAACGACACCGACTCGAGCGCGGCCGAAGGCAGCTCTGCGAGCGCTTCGGCAATGAACGCGCGGATGCTTTGATACGGGCCGGTGACCGGAAAGGCGATCTGGTGGCGGACCAGCTCGATGCCGCGCTCCGGCGCCAGGCGGTATTCGCCGCTGCGCAGCTGGATGCCGTGATTGGCGGCGAAGGCCTGCAACCGCAGGATATCCTGCCGCGCCTCGTCGGCCGGCGGGAAATGGCGCATGAATGTCGCGAGCTCCGTTTGGATGTCGGCCTTGCGCCCGTCGCGACGGCTCGACGTCGCGTCCATTCGCTGCGCGATGCGCTCGTGCTGCGCGCGCGCCGCCTGCAGCGCCTCGTATGCGGGGAGCACCATGCCGGCGGCCAGGCTCGACGCGAACACGAGCAAACCGAGGCCGATGACGCCGGGCTTGCCGATGTCGTCGACGAACCGGCTGAGCGCCTCTACCAGCCCGTTCATGCCGGGCGGACCCAGCGCGCGGAAACGACGAAGCGCAAGCTGCTGCCGCCCTGGGCGTCGCGCAGCTCGTGCTGGTTCAGCCGCACCTCGCGCAAGGAGGCGAGCCTTCCCAGGCGCTCGAGATAGCGCGACAGCGTGTCCCGGTCACGCGCTTCGCCGACCAGGCGCACGAGCGCCTTCGAGCCGTCCGGCTCCATCGCGAGCAAGGTGACGCCGTCGACGGTGGCCGACTCGAGCTCGTCGAACAGACGGATCCACGGCTGGTCGAGGGCGCTCAGAATGCGGTTCGACGCTTCGATGCGCGCCCGCAGCACGCGCAGTTTGCGGGGATCGCGCTCCAGGGTTTCAGCGCCGTTTGCGCGCATGCTCCGGGACAGGGCTTCGATGCGCGCCTGAACGGCATCGGTTTCCTGCCGCAGGTGCAGGTAGCTGCCGAGGATACCCGCCGCGACCGCGAGGCCGGCGACGAGAAGGATCGCGCCGCCCTGGCTCCCGCCGCGCGGTGCACCCGCGAAGTCGATCTGCAATGCGGACGGCATCAGATGAGGCCCAGCGCGCTGCACGAGGGCGGCGTGGCGCTCGGGGGCTCCAGCCGCGAGACGCCCGCAAGCCGGGCAAGTGCGATCGCAGCGTCATCCAGCGTCCCCCAAGCCCATACCGTGTCGACCTCGGGATCGTAGCCGCCGTGCAGGCGGGCGTGCATGACCAACGCGCCAAGGCCATTGCAATCGTCGTTGCGCACACTGATGGCGCCGCTCCAGCGATCGTCCGCCACACTGAGCCAGGTCACCCGCCCGGGCTCGGCGACGAGCAGGTGCCCGCGACGTCCGAGCTTGCGCCGATAGCGGTTCGCGACGCGGCATGCATTCGGCTCCAGGGCGGCCATGCGCAGGCGCCTTCTTTCCGCCATATCGAGCAACAGTTGCGGCAGCTCCTCGTCGACCGCCGCGGCCAGCCGAGCGGCGCCGTTGGGCGCGTGTGCGATGCGAATCTCGTTGTGACGCTTCCATTGGTAGCGCGCTTCGAGCTCGTGGGCCGCGTAGGCCTCCCAATCGGCGCGCGCGCGCAGACCCGGCCGCCATGCGAGCACGGCGTAGCGCACGAAATGATCCGAGATGCACACCGAAAGCGCGGCGCCGCTCCAGCCGCTTTCCTCGAGCTCGGCCTCCAGCGCGGCCACGCACGCCAATCCGTCGCGGGCGGGCTGCGCCCGCGGCAGCGCCCGTTCCCTGTGCGCCACGATCCGGGCATTGCCCAGGCCGAAGCGCTGCCGCGCGATGACGACGGCGCGCGGACAGAGCCATGCGAGAATCCGGTCACGCGGCCAGGGTGACACGATTCAGCTCCTCGAAGGTGCTCTCGCCGTTGATCACCAGATCGAGTGCCGCCGTGCGCAGCGAGCGAAAGCCCCGCGCCTGCGCCACGGACTTGATCCGGCGCGGCGGCTCGCGCGCCGCGATCAGCTCGCGCAGCTCGTCGTCGACGAGCAGCACTTCGGCGATGGCGCGCCGGCCCCGATACCCGCTGCCGCGGCACTGGCCGCAGCCGCTGCCTGCCCGCAGAGCGAGGCTCGCCTGCCGTGCGGGCTCCAGACCGTAGCGTTGCAGCTCGGCGCAGCTCGACTCGACCGGTATCGAGCAATGCGGACAGTTCACGCGCATCAGGCGTTGCGCGACGATGCCGTTCAACGCCGACATGAAGCTCTGCGGCTCGACCGCCATGTGCGTGAAGCGGCCGATCACGTCGAACACGTTGTTCGCGTGCACGGTGGTGAACACCAGGTGCCCAGTCAGCGCCGCCTGGACCGCGATCTGCGCTGTTTCGGGATCGCGGATCTCGCCCACCATGATCTTGTCGGGGTCGTGGCGCAGGATCGAGCGCAGGCCGCGTGCGAACGTGAGCCCCTTCTTCTCGTTCACCGGGATCTGCAATACCCCGGGAAGCTGGTATTCGACCGGGTCCTCGATCGTGACGATCTTGTCGATGCCGCGGTTGATCTCGCTCAGGGCCGCATAGAGCGTGGTCGTCTTGCCGCTGCCGGTCGGTCCGGTCACGAGCAGCATGCCGTAGGGCTGGACGGCAAGCTCGCGGATGGCGGCGAGCACCGCCGGGGCGAATCCGAGCGCCTCCAGCCGCAAGCCGAGCACCTGGTCGGCCAGGGCCTGCTTGTCGAGGATGCGCAGCACCGCATCCTCGCCGTGAATGCTCGGCATGATCGAGACGCGCACGTCGATCTCGCGTCCGCGCGCCGCGATCTTGAAGCGCCCGTCCTGCGGCACGCGCCGCTCGGCGATATCGAGCTCGGCCATCACCTTGACGCGCGAGATGACCTGCTCGGCGAACGTGCCGCCGGGCGATCGGCCGGCGATCGACAACACCCCGTCGAGCCGGTACTTGATGTTGAGCGCCTCGGCGCTCGTTTCCAGGTGGACATCGCTCGCGCCCAGCTTGAGCGCGTCGTAGAGCGTCGAGTTGACCAGTTTCACCACCGGGTTCGCGTCGTCGCTGATGCTGCGGATCGAAAGATCCTCGACCGACTTCGCCGGCCCGGCCGTTTCGGTCAGGCCGGCGAGCGAATCCATCGCCCGCATGCCGTCCTCGTAGCGGTGCAGGAACGCGTCGAGATCGTCGCGGTGCGCGATGGCGATGGCGAACGCTGCGGGCACCCGCTCCTCGGCCCAGGCGCGCAGCGCAAGATCGAACGGATCGCTGGTCGCAAGGGTAAGACCCTGGTCCTGCCCGTCGAGAAGCACGCATTCGCGCCGCAGCGATTCGGGGAACGGAATCAGATCGAATCTCGGCGTCATGGCCTGCATGGCCGGCATGGTGAGTGCGCGCATCCCGAACTGGCGCGCCAACTCGGCGACGAACCGGTCGGGCGGAAGCGCCGTGCACTCCTCCAGTGCCTCCATCACCCGGCCACCGCGCTCTGCCGCCACCAGTCGCGCGCGCTCGAGTACGTCGGGGGCCAGTGCCGTCTCGTTCGCTGCGCGGGAATCGAGGCGATCGTTCATTGCAGCGTTCCCGCGAGATCGAAGATGGGCATGTACATCAGCACCACGATCCCGCCGATCAGTGTGCCAATCAAGAGCATCAGACAGGGCTCGAGCATGCGGGTGGCGCGCTCGACCCAGCGCCCGAGCTCTTCTTCGTGAAAGGCCGCCGCCTGTTCCATGAGCCCCGCCAGGTCGCCGCTGCGCTCGCCGACCTGGAGCATGCGACCGGCGATCGGCGTGGTGAGCGCGTGCCGTTCCAGTGCGGCCGACAGCGAGCCGCCGTCACGGACCTCGGCGGTGGCTTGCTCCAACTGCTGGCGCGACGCCGAATCCAGCAGGCCGGAGGCCATGCGCAGCGCAGACACCAGCGGGACACCACCGTGCAGCAGCATGGCGACGGTCCGGTACAGGCGCGTCAACCGGTAGATCACGAGCCGCTCGCCCACGAACGGAACGCGGGGCAGCAGGCGAGCCAGGCGGGTCTGCAACTCACCGGCGCGAAGGGCCCATGTGATTCCGGCAACCAGCGCCGCGCAGAGCAACGCTCCCTCCAGCACATGCCGATCGATGAAGCCGCCGAGCTCGAACAACAGGCGCGATGCCCACGGCAGCTCCTTGTTGAGCTCCAGGTATACACCGCCAAAGCGCGGCACGACGTAGCCGATCAGAAAGAGCGACACCGCCGCTCCGACAATCAGCAGCAACGCGGGGTAGATCAGCGCCGAGACGAGCTTCTGCCGGATCTGCTCGACCTGTCCCTGGTATTGCACGAACCGCGACAACGCCTCGGCCAGCGCGCCGGTTCTCTCGGACGCGCGGACCGATTCGACGTAAACGAGCGGAAACGCCCGCGGAAACCGCGACAGCGCCATGGACAGCGGCTTGCCGTCGCTCAATTGCTCCAGAACGCCGCGCAAGGTGACGCTTCCGATGCCCGCGCGCCGCTCGGCCAGCGCGCGGATCGACCCGATCAGGCCCAGGCCGGCGCGCAGCAGCGCGAGCAGCTCCTGCGTGAACAGAACGAGCGAGAATCGCTCGGCGCGAAGAGCAAGCGACCGGCGCGGCATGACGGACAGTACCGGCAGCCCGCGCGCGTTCGCCTGCCGTGCGGCCGCATCGCGGTCGATCGCTTCCAGCTGGAGCGCCACGACGCCCTCGGGCGCAAGCATTCTCACCTCGAAGTGCACGATTGGCTGCTCACCAGTTGACGATATCCTCGTCCGCGCCCGACCCGCCGGGTTGCCCATCGCGCCCGAGTGAGACCAGATCGAACTCACTTCGCTCGCCGGGGAAGCGGTAGACATAAGGCTTGCCCCAGGGATCGAGGGGCACGCGCTTTCGCAGGTACGGACCCGCCCATTTCGATTCGTCTCCGGGGCGCTCGACCAGCGCGCTCAGACCCTGCTCGGTGGAAGGATAGCGGCCGGTATCCAGGCGATACTGGTCCAGAGCCTTTTCCAGGGCATCGACCTGGGCGCGCGCGACCTTCACCTCCGACTTGCCGATCTGGCCGAAATACCTCGGCGCCACGAACCCTGCGAGGAGGCCGATGATCACCATGACCACCAGCAGCTCGAGCAGGGTGAAACCGCGCACGGCGGCGCGCTTGGCGGATCGAAACATGGCATGAGAATCCGAGGGAACGGCCTAGGTCTTGCGAGCGACTTTAGATGCTCTTGATGACAGAACAATTACTCGGTGATCATCTCCTGCTGCGCAGCCAATTTCATCGCATCGATATCCAGCCGCCTCGTATCAGGAGCGACTCGGACGTCAGTCACCACGGATATCGACCGACTTCACGACACCGGCCCATCTGATCATCTCTTGCTTCAAGTACCGATCGAAATTCGACGATGTCGAGCCGTGTGCCTGCAGTCCTCGAGCATCAAGGCGCTTGATCAGCGCAGGCATCGCGAGTGCGCGTGCGGTGGACGTCTGCAGTGGAATGATCATTCGGACGGGTTTCGCTGGGTACGCTGTCGAATCGGCCTGCGCGCGAAGAGCGCCCGCATAAATCAAGCCCAATGCAGCAAGCGCTGCGGAACATAGCCGTCTATGATTCATGGTTCTGCCTCCTGATTCGTTTTGTGCTGCGCTTCAGACGGCACTATGCGGGCCAACCATGTCAGTTGCGTGACGCTCTTTCGTGGCACGTCAAAATCGGCGGCCGAATCGACTCTTCATACGGATCGCCGCAACGGCAGATACCCGGGACGCGCGTCCCCAGTGTCCGTGCGTACACGCGCAACGTGCGAAATGCCGTTTCCGATGCACACACTCTGTGCGGACGACAGCGACGCCACATTTGGCCGCTTCGCTGTGCCGCCTGCCCTTCGCGCTCGAACACGCTGAGCGATCGCCCATTGTCACAGGGGGCACGCGCAACTCCGATCGCAGCGCATACGGATTCATGTAACGCTTCTGCGCAATCATTGCCGCACCACCGTGAAAGGGGGGAACGACGATGGAGCGCTCCGATACGATTCGTACGCTAGTCGATGCAATGCTGGACGCCTGTGCGAAGCAGTCCGACCTCGCGCTGCTTCGCGTTATGCTGGTCGACGGTTTTCCGGGCCATGCCCGCCTCACCGATGATGAGCTGATGCGAGAACAGAGCCGATTCGAGGCCTTGGAGTTCGATGAGCCGGACGGCGATCTGGACTACGACGATGACCCCGACGCGGAAGACGAAGACTGGGATGAATCCATTCACTTCGTGATGCGGTCCCGCATGGTTCCAGTAGAACGGCTACCGAACGCATAGACGCAGCATCCGCAAAAAATGGTCGAGCGATGGCGTGCGCCGTCGGGGGCTCTGTTGTTCCGACTCCGGCATTCCCAGAAATGACTTTAAGAATGCAGGCGACATTCGAACTTATCACGTCGGCGCCGCACCAATGAGGACCGACAGACGCTAGACTCGAAAGGGGCGAATATTGAAGATAACCGAAGCGATCCGAACGGCAGAAACCGAGCACGTTGTTTATTTCTTGCTCGCGGCGTATGTGGAGACTCTCGAGCATTCCGATACCCCAGAATGTTTGTTGCCCGCCGGGGTCAAGCGATTGCCGATAGCGGGAGTGGCAGACATTTCTCAACGTGCGGGCCTACTTGCCGGTGCGATCAATGAATGCTCACATGGCCAATCGCGATCATTCGTCGAAGAAGTCGGCGATATTTTTGTAGCGACGCTGCAGCGCCTCGAACACTTGATCGGAGTGCGCCAGTTCGCACACGGCACTGAATTGCGGATCAGGTCACGTGGTGTCGCCGAGACAAGCGCCCAGAAGCAAAGGGTTAAATCGCCGCCACAGCGATGATCAGGCCGACGGCGCAAGCTGCGATTGCGGCCCACGGCACGGCGAACCGCGGGCGCGCGTGCCTTCTTCTCAATTCTTCATTGGCTATCGCACGGTGCCAAGTACCCGGCTGCCATGTCGCCGCGTGGTGCGCAAGCCGCTCCTCGTTCATTTGTCTAAGATCGTGCAAACCCTTCGGCCTCTTGCCGCGCTCGACTGACTGTTAGTCTACGCGCGCGTATGTGTCGCCCGGATGACAGTTCGTCATGCGCGATCGGATTCATCCAACATCAATCAGAACAGGCGCGTGTCGAAATTGACCACCGTGTCGGTCGTCTTCGTCCCGATAAGCATCATTGCCGGCATCGGCGGCATGTCGGAATTCTCCATGATGACGCAGGGACTCCCTTGGCAGATCGCATCACGAATCGATCCATGCCTGGTGGAGCAAGTGCTCGTTGGACGCTACGGCCGCAAGTTCGCAGTCTCGACCAATTGGCACGTCGTTGCCATCTGCGGACCGGGGGGCCGAGCGCACGCGGCGCCCGCCCCCGTGTCGACATTGCTACTTCAACCCCATGCAGTTGGCGTAGTATGTGACGGTCGCCGGCCAGTCGGAGAATATTCCGAGTACCCTGACCTCGCGTGCCAGCACGTCCAGCGCCTTGTACATGTCGCTGTCCGTCTTGAGCGCGGCGCCCGTGGGATCGAAGTCGTAGTAGAAGCCGGCCTTGGAAGCGCCTTGGCGCAGGTCGGCGCGCTCGAAGCTCCAGGTGATGAGGTCGAAGCCCATCGCCTCGAGATCCTTCGCAAGCTGTGAAGGGACGACGCGGCTGCCGTTGACCGCCAGCAGGGCCGGGATCGGCGGGGCGATGATCTGCACCTTCGTCTTGCGAAGCTGGGCGAAGAACTTCAGCTGATCTTCCCGCTTCTCGATCTGCTTGCCGTTGGTATCGAAGAGAAGGATGTTGTCTTTGGCCGCATCGTAGTCGACCAGAAAGACGGCTTGCCTGCCGTACGGCGTGTGATTGATCCAGTACAGCACGTCGTTCACGTTGAACGACTGGGGCCACGTATCACGAGGTCTGACACCTGCGGCCTGCATCTCGTCGGCGAGCTTCTGGGCGTATTTGTCCTGACCGCCGAATACATTGGCGACGGAGACAGTGTCCCCGGCCTTCAACTCCGGGGTGTGCTTCACGCCAAATCTCTCGTTCAGCTGGAGGCTCTCGCGAAGCGTCATCAGGGTGCCGCGCCCGGTGTAGAGATCGGTGCGCCAGGATGCCGTGCCGCCCACATATTCCTCGACCGTGCGCGCGGCCGGATCGAATGCATCCATCTTCCCGCGCAGGCTCTTGAATTCATTCAGGGTGAGCTCGGAGACCCGGCATTCCGCACTGGCAGGGGTAATCACTTTACCGCCGGGATCGAGCGTTGCCGGCGTAAACGGCTTGATGCAGGTCGAGGCGAGCGGCGTCAGCAGGATGTTGGTGGTCGTGTGCAAGTCGTTCTGAGCATGGCGGCAGACCAGTTCGCCGTCCCGGGTGAAGGTCACGTCGCACTCGACGATGCCCGCGCCCATCCGCGCGGCCGCCTGGTACGACTCCTTGGTGTGCTCGGGAAACTGCAACGGAGCGCCGCGGTGCCCGATCGAGAAATCGGTAGCGCGGAAAGGACCGTTCTTGCACTGCAGTAGCCTGTCCTTCAGCCGCCCTTCCTCCATCCCGTCGACCAGATAGAACGGGCGCGCCCCGAGCTCGATGGCGTTGTGATTGCGGGCGCGGTCACGATCGTGATGGTGATCGCGGCCTCGATCGCGATCGTCATCGGCGCTGGCCACAGGTGAGATTTCGGACAACACAGCAAGCGCGGTCGCGATCGCGGCCGAGCGCAGGACGTTTTGCATGACTCCCTCCGAAGTAGCGACACGGCGCAAGGACGCGCACGCCGAGGGAACTTACGAAGCCGGCGCTACGTCATCATGACGCGATGGTGAAGGCTGCGTGACGGGGTGAGCGATTCGGCCTAGTTCCAACGGCGGTGCTGGCGGAGGGACGGACGTTGTCGGCTCGGCAGTAGCCGTGTCGATGATCCGCGGGCCATCGCGTAGCTCTGCAGGAAGATCCTGCGCCGATGCCAGCCCGGCGCGGCTTGGATGCACGCCGCAGCGGCATCCAGTCTCGGACGCGAAGAGGCGCATCAGCTTTCGTGGCAAGGCTGATTCCATCCCCGTTCCGGGAGGAAGAACACTACGAAACGCTATCGGATCGAATACGGTCAATGTGTCTTTCGCGCCGGGCCGAAGCGACCCCTTCCCCCGACCCTGATGCACCGCGTTCCGCCGGTGAGAGAACGACCCAGCGCCTCAGCATCGCCACGAGGTCGTCTCGCTTGAAAGGCTTTGCGAGATAGTCGTCCATGCCTGCGGCGATACAGCGCTCCCGATCGCCCTCGATGGCGTTCGCAGTGAGCGCGACGATCGGGGTACGTTCCTCGCGCTTGCCCGCTTCCTGCGCGCGAATCCTGCGCACGGCCTCGAAGCCGTCCAGCTCGGGCATCTGGCAATCCATGAGCACCAGCGCGAACCTGTGTCGAACGCGCTGCTCCACCGCCTCGCGCCCATTTTGCGCAATCGTGACGCGACATCCCGCGCTCTCCAGCATCGCGCGGGCCACTTCCTGGTTGACTGCGTTGTCTTCCGCCAGCAGGACGTGCGCGCCGAGAGCGTCGAATGGATGGCTGCCGTCCTGGGTCGGCGCCGAGGCGGTGGATGCCGCCCTCTTGCCCGTGAGATCGGCCAGGGCGTTGAACAGATCTTCGCGGCGGACCGGCTTGGTGAGGTAGCAATCGGCGCCCGCGGCACGGCTCGCCGCTGCTTCGCCGGGGCCCGACAGCGAAGTGAGCAGCACCAGCCGAGTGACTGCCAACGAAGGTTCCCGGCGCACTGCACGGATGAGCTCGAGGCCATCCATACCGGGCATCTTCATGTCGACCAGGGCGAGATCATACGGTGCGCCGCGCATATGCTCGGCGCGCAGCGCTTTCAGGCCGGCCATGCCATCTTCTGCCAGGTCGCAGCACGCACCCAGCGACGTGACCTGGTGCCGGAGAATCGCGCGATTGGTCGCATTGTCCTCGACGACCAGAATTCGGACTCCGTTCAGATCCGGGCGCCGCAATGTAAGTGCGCTTCCCGCGAGGACCTGTGCCTGAATGCTGAACCAGAAAGTTGAGCCACAACCTGGTTCACTCTGGACGCCAATAGAGCCACCCATCAGCTCGGCCAGCTGTTTGCTGACTGCGAGTCCAAGGCCGGTCCCACCGTAGCGCCTTGTCGTCGATGCATCGGCCTGGGTGAAGGGTTGAAACAGCCGCGCCTGCGCTTCGGCACTGATCCCGATACCCGTATCGCTGATGCTGAAGCGAAGATGGCACCCGGGCCGTTCGAGCTTGCCCACCGGCCCGGGGGCGCGGTCGATGGCGAGAGTCACCTCGCCGCGCTCGGTGAACTTGATCGCGTTGCCGACGAGGTTGAGCAGTATCTGGCGCACCCGCGCCGGGTCTGCCAGCACGCGCTGGGGCACATCGGATCCAATCCGACAACTGAGCTCCAGGCCCTTCTTATGGGCCCGCGCAGCCAGGATCTGCAATGCCTCCTCGCTCAAGATTCTCACGTCGGTTTCGACCGGATCGAGCTCCATACGGCCGGCCTCGATCTTGGAGAAATCCAGGATATCGTTGATGACATCCAGCAGCGCCTCGGCCGACTTTTGAATCGCGTCGGCGTAGCGGTGCTGCACGTCGTTCAAACCCGAATCGAACAGCAGCTCGGTCATTCCCAGCACCCCGTTCATCGGCGTGCGGATCTCGTGGCTCATGTTCGCGAGAAACTGGGACTTGGCCGTGTTCGCCGCCTCGGCTGCCTCGATCCTGCTGCGCAGGCGCAGCGCGTTCTCCTTGTCGCGCAAGGTTATGACGTTGAGCAGGTCGTAGCCGTTGACGACACCGGCGTAGCGGCCTTCGCGGGTTACCTGGACATGAGCGATCACGCGGTTCGCACCGACATTCAGCACGGCCTGTGCCGCGTCGTCGATGCTGCAGCTGAAATCTGCGACGATAGGCTCCCGGCTACCATAGAACTCGCTCGCAAGCAGAGCCAGAACGTTTCGGCGGTTAAACAGCTCCCGTGTGTACGGCCGGTTGAAGAACTCGACGAATTGCCCTTCTTCGCCGACGACGTCAGACGCGCACCTGGTCGAGCGGTCGAGGGCGGCGCCGGCATTGCTGTCGGACAGCGCAGGCGCCTTGCTTCCCTGCGATTCTCGTGCGGCCGTCGTACGTGACTCATTCATCCGCGGCATGTCGATACCCATCCTGCCAAATGTTTCGTTCTCTGACGTGCTCATGCTGACAGCGTAAAACCGAGCGCGCCGGCACTGCATTGCGGTATGCAAACATCGGCCGCCAACGCAAGTTCTGAAGCGGTTGCCCGGAGAAACAATCGGTCGTAGTCCGTTCGGATCAGCCGAAGGATGAAGTTGCGGCGCGGATACGATTCCCGCGCTCGACGGCATACAGATGAATGAACTCGAGGGCGAGCGCGGAAGCTTGCGCAGAGAGCGCAAGCACTCGCATGCCTGGCTTTCGCGGTCGCTCGCGCACCGCGGGTGCTCATGTTGTGGCTATCGCGAGTTACGAGCCGCCCTCAGCACGCGAGGCAATCGCATGGCAGCCCGCGCTCTCGATCAGCAGTTGCATCTCAGCAGGCTTCGAGAGTGAACCTGCTCGGATTGCAACGAGCACATGACGGATGCATTGCTACCCGCCCGGAGCGGACAGTCGGAACTGCCCAGGCAAATGCCTGGACCAGAATTCAGGGCCGGCTTCAGCGCATCGGCTCGACGCCTGATTACCGCAAAGCGATTCGAAGAGTCTTCCGGCGCAACGTTACTTCGCGTGGGCCGCGGACGTCATCGGCCTTGAAGCACTCGCTCACGGCTGATGAAGTCACGAACCCTGTCCGGCGTGGCGCCTATGATGTGAACCGCTTCGCGCAGTTCTGCGGGCGACGCCCGCAACCTTTCGGACCAGTAGCGCACGTCTTGCTCGTGTTGCAGATCGATGAGATCGCGCTTTTCCGGTCCATGAATGCTTCGATGATCCATCTTGTCCTCTCTGGTCAGGGGTTATCGCGCGAGGTTGCTAGTGTCCTGAGTCCGAGGTTCGTCGCAGAAATCTCGAACGTCTGCGTACCCGCACTGCTCCGCGGGCCCGATGCCTATTTGCGATTGCGAAATCTCGCCATCCGTTTGATGCGGTTGAGCCGTGTATGGCCTTCGTCGAACTGGGGCGACGTTCTCTGCTCTGACCGCTCGCCCTGCGGGGCCGAATCCGTGCGTGCGTAGAAGTTCTCTCGTTCCAGGGCAGCGCCCAATTCGAGCCAGTTACGTTCGTCGTCAGGGGCCTTGGCGGTCAACGGCGCTACCTCCGTTGGTTGACGTGGGCGTTGCGGAAACGAAGTCTAACGTACTTGGCGCATCCGGAGTTGTGCCGAAATGACCTCCGGCGGCAGCAATTCATGGGACGCAACAGCGAAAGTCCCATTAGAAACGACTTCTAACGCCCGGAGCCATAACGGCAAGTGGTGTTAAGTAAGAACGCTCCCGGTCGCGCGCATGAACGTACGAGCGTGAGAAAAACTCAGCACATTGCTTGTTACGTGCTCGCGTCACGCGCCGGACTGTTGCAGCTCTTACGGAGAAAGTCGCTGCGAGAGGGTCAAGCAGTCGGTGCGATCTGATCCAGCGTCCACCGGACGCCCTTCACGAGCGGTTGGACCCGCGCCGCATGTCAGTTCGATCTGGGTGTTTTGCGGATCGCCGGAGAAGTAGTACCGCGCCGACGCGCGCGAGTGCTTGACGCCGATACGGAGCATGGACTCGGCCAGCGTGAACGTGTTCCGCCATCGGCAGACACATCCTGATCGACGCGGCCAGCGACGACACGAGTCATTCGGCACTCGGCCGCCGTAAACTTAGCGCCCGGCGCAGTCCTGGCCTATAAGAGCTGCGCAGCGCCGGGCATCAACCATGTGTGAGCTGCTCGCCCACTGTGCGACCCAGCTCGCCTACATCGAGCGCCGTGCGCCGTTCCTCACGGCGCATCCGGTCGACGAAGCCTACTCGGTCGATTTCAGCCAGGTCTCCTTCCCTGGCCGCGACGACGGCGGACGAATGCACCCACTCCAGCCAGGCCGGCCAGCATCATCGCGTAAGTCTCGGGCTCGGGTACCGGCGTGGCGAAAGAGGTGAAGCCGGGGCTGCCGATGTCGCCGACACTCGACATCCACGATCCTTCGACGTCGCCCACCGAGGAGAAGACCCACTGCGATACATCATTGGCTCCGAGTGCGTCCGCGCTGAGGGCGCGTCCGCTGATGCCACGGGTGCGCGGGTTGCTGCCGTAGGTGAGGCGGTCCACCAGACTCCCGCCGGCGTCGAAGATGTTGATCTCGTCGCCGTTGCCGAGGTTGTTGGTGAACGGTCCCCAGACCTTGACAGTGGCACCCAGACCCCAGTTTACGCGGAAGGTATTGGGGTTCATCTCGGTGATGACCACTGACTCGCCCGATGCGACGACGCCGAACGCGGATAGCGGGAAGGTGCCGGCCGCGCGCGAATCGTCGTCATAGCTCCAGCCGGTGAAATCAATGGCCGTCGGGCCGAGGTTCGTGAATTCGACGAATTCACGGTTGGTGCTGCCTGCACCCTGGTACATCCATTCCGTGATCACGACGCCGCTGGTAGCGGCGAACGAACTGCTGGCGGCGAGCGCCAGGCCGATGGCGGCGAGTTGCTTCTTCATGGTTGAGCTCCCTTGCAGAGAAGTTGGTGTGGGCGAAACGAAGATGGATCAGGCACGGCGGCGTCGGGTCACGCCGGCGATGGCGGCCAGGCCGGCCAGCATCATCGCGTAAGTCTCGGGCTCGGGTACGGGCGTGGCCGTGAGCGCGTAGACGAACGGAGATTCGTCGGTGATGAAGATCGTGCCGTCGCTGGCGATCGTCACACCTTCGGCAATGCCGCTGACGGTGGTGAAGCTGAAGGAGCTGATGAGTTCTCCGGTGCGCGAAACCTCCAGCAGGCGTTGCGATTCCTGGCTGTAGATCAGCATGTTGTCGGCGAAGCTGGCGCCTGCGAAACCGCCGAGCAACTGCACGTCCGACAGATCCGACACACCGAGGTTGGGCGTGAACAGGTTGGTCATCGTGTGGGTGCCGCCGGCGAAATCAATGGTCCCGATCTGCACGGCTTGCGGGCTCGACTCCTTGACGGTGACGAACTGGCCGTTGCGTCGGTCCAAGGAGATGCCTTCGAGCCCGATGTTGCCGACAGTGGCTCCCAGCGACACGCTCTGCAGCGAGTTGCGCGAGACGGTGGTGCCCGCCTGGTAGCTCAGCTTGTAGACATCCTGGATGCGCTCTTCGCCGATGACGAACTCACCGTTGCCGATGTAGGTCAGCGCCTCGGTGTCGGCGAAGCCGGAAAGGCGCATGCTGCCCACCAGCGTGCCGCTGCGCGTGACTTCGGTGATGTACTCGCCCTCATCGCCAACGACGAACAGCGTGCCGGTATTCCAGTTCCAGGTGATGGCCGACGACTCGGAAGCCGTGGAGGGCAAGGCGAAGCTGCTGGTAAGTGAGTAGCGCGACAGGTCCAAGCCGGCAGCATGGGAGGCTAGCGGCGCGAGCGCCGAGGCCACGACCGCGGCCGTGGTAGCCACGCGTTTGAAAGAGGTGAAGGGCATGGTTCTCTCAGCGGGTTGTCTGGGGAAATTCCCGCAGCCATGTTAAGAGCGCACTGTGACCACGAAGAGTCGCGGCTGGCCATATAGATAGTCCGAATGGATAGCGCCGTTCGGTCCGCCTATTCGGACGACATCACGCGGCAGACCACTGGCATGGGTAGGGTGAGAACGATCCTTTTCGGCTCGTCCGCGGCGAGCGCAACCTGCTCGCCAACCTGCACGGCTTCGGCCGATGCTATGGCCATGCTGCCCAACCATGCGTGCGAGCACACAAAGCGCGCGCTTGGCCATGAGACAAAGCCATTCTTCCGAACCGCATCAGATCACTGCTACGGTCACCACCAGAGCAGCGACGCTAGCGGCTACTACGATCCAGGAAACAGCACGTCGCCACGGCACGCTTTTCTCACATTTTCAAGCATTACGTTACGTGTCAAACAACGTCAGATGGCGCCGATGCGCTGGAAAGCGTGCGCTGCTGCTCTGTGTAATCCGCGCACCTGTCGATGCGCGAACCCGCCCCGGCATGATCATGCGCGTGGACTTCGTAATTCTGCCCAATCCCACAAAGCCATCGGACAAGCATGGAGCAGTCGTCGGCCGTGACTATTGGAACCTCGGAGCCGGGCAGCATAACGTGCCATCTCTCGCTCCGTTTTACGATTCGGTAGACGTTAGCCATGAAGATCCTCCCGTCCAACCTGCGTCTCGTGCGTGCGTTATATCCTCCATTTGTGACGGTACGCTGAAACGGGAGGACCACGCCACGGCCGGAGCGCCATTGCGGCGACAACATGCCGTTCCTGTCTGCCTGGCAGTTCGGCTCTGCGCCGTCGCCATTGCCTCTGGAATTTTTGCGTGCCATTCGAACTTCTCGCTTTTCCGTCGCACAAATGAGGACTCGTTGTCACGCGAACGGAGGGAAAGAGTTTGATGATCATCGAAGCGATCAGTACCGCGGACACGGAGCACGTGGTTTCCTTTTTGCTCACGGCGTATGTCGAGACGCTCGAATACTACGATTCCGAGCAATGCCTGCTTTCCGCCGAGGTCAAGCGATTGCCGATACGGGGAATGCCGGACATTTCGCACCGCGTGTGCGTACTGGACGGTGCAATCGATCGCTCCGCACAGCGCCAGTCGCCGTCATTGATTCAAGAGGCCGTCGACGTGTTTGGGTCGGCGTTGCAGCGGCTTCAACACCTGCAGGGTGTGCTTCCGATCGGGCTAGAAGGAGCAACGCAAGTCAGGAAGACGCGCGCACCTGAAGTGCCGCAGCATGTGCTGCCCGAGGAGCATTGAGGTTATCGGTTGCATGCAGGCGGCCGCGGTGCAAGCGAGGAGAAACCAGACACGGATGCGCTAACGGTCGAAAACATCGGAGTGCACTGTGTATCATGGGCACCTGCCAAATCCCCCTAGCACAGCCGCAGCAACGGCTCCCCCATCCGCACGCGGTTCCCCTCGCGCAGGCTCTCGCATGGCCGAACGCCCTGAGCGCCGAATACGATGATGGTGGAGCCGTGCTCGAACCATCCCATCTCCGCGCCCTTGTCGAGCACCTGGTCGCAGTCGATATGCCGAGGTCCGCGATACCCGAGGTACAGCAACAAATCGAGAAAATGCAGCCGTATGCTGCCCACGAGGATGGCTGCCACGGCCACCAGGGCGAGGGGCTGTGCGCTTGGCTCCATCACGGCCTCGATCGCCGCGCGCTCGTTCTTGCAAAAGAGCTTCTCGATGCGCTCGAGCGCAATCGGATTCACGTTCCAGGTGTCTCCGCTGATGTAGGTCACGCGCTTGACGCGGCACAGGGAAGGCGCGTGAAAGCGGTGATACATACCGGCGGTGAGGCGAAGCGTCACGTAGACGCCGTTCCGGTAGGGGGCGGCCGGCTGCGCATCGCCGAACAGATCGCTCAGCGTATAGGTGAATCCCTTTGCCTGTACGAGAGTCTCGCCCTCGACCTGGCCAAAACTGCCGATGATCGCGTCGCAGGGACTGACAATGATATCCGGACGCGGATCGATGGGTCGCGCGCCGGCCTTGAGCTCGCGCGTGAAGCACGCATGCATGCTTGGGAAGCGCGTTGCCTTGGCCTCGCTCAGGTCGAGGTCCGTGAATAGCCGCCAGAGCCACAATGACGGGATGCGAACCAACGGATGCTCGATCCTGCTCACCCTGCCCACGAAGCGGGTAGCGAGCAGACGCGGAATCCGGTTCGTGAGCAGAAAATTGAGGTCCTCCTGTGCAGCCAGCTGTCGAAGGAGCGAGCGTATCGTCATGGACGTTTAACGTGCGGCGAGTAGGGTCTCGCCATGGGAGGCGCAATGACGAGTACTTTCGCTGCCTTGGCCGCGGCTTTTCTGGGCGTCTCGGTTCTCGCTGTCGCCATACGCCGGCGCTGGCTGCTTTCGCGGGCAAAACATCCTTCGCTTGCCGGCCACGCTCGCATCGCGCGGCTCCTTGCTCGCGTGGTGCCGCACTACGCGTACGATGAGCGCAACTTCTTCAGCGCAGACGGCGCGCCCGAAGACGTTGACGCAACCCGGCGCGCGGCGTTTGACCGGCTGAGTATCCTGTACGCGCAGCGTTTCGCCCGCACCATGCGGCTCACGCAAGAAGTGCAGAACGCAATCTCCGACATGCAATTCACCGCGGCCTACCGCGTTCCGTTCCAGTTCAGCAGCTACACGCGCCGCCACCTCGGCGCAGGCGCGTTCGTCGAGGCCTCGTCGGGGGTCACGCTCACCGATCTCGACGGCAACGTCTTCTACGATCTGACCGGATCGTACGGCATGAACGTGTTCGGCTACGACTTCTACAAGGCGTGCATCGAGCGCGGCGTCGAGCAGGCTCGAGACCTGGGGCCTGTGCTCGGCGCGTATTCTCCCGCCATCCCCTATGTGGTCTTCCGTCTGCGCGCCATCTCGGGGCTCGACGAGGTGTCGTTTCACATGTCCGGCACGGAAGCAGTCATGCAGGCCGTACGGCTTGCGCGCTACCATACCGGGCGCAAGTACCTGGTTCGCTTCTGCGGCGCCTACCATGGCTGGTGGGGCGACGTGCAGCCTGGCATCGGAAATCCGGCGCCGGCGCACGAAACCTACACGCTGCGCGACATGCACGAGGCTTCTCTGCGTGTGCTCGAAACGCGCACAGACATCGCCTGCGTGCTGGTCAATCCGCTGCAAGCCCTGCATCCCAATCAGAACGCGCCATCGGATTCGTCGCTCGTGGACAGCACGCGCCGCGCAGGATTCGAGCGCACGACCTACGGCGCGTGGCTGCATGCGCTGCGGACGGTTTGCAGCCGCCGGAACATCGTCCTGATCTTCGACGAGGTCTTCGTCGGATTCAGGATTGCGCTTGGGGGTGCGCAGGAGTATTTCGGCGTGCGTGCCGATATGGTTACCTACGGCAAGACCTTGGGCGGTGGGCTCCCGGTCGGCGTGCTGTGCGGCCGCGCCGCGCTCATGAAGCGCTATCGCGACGAGCGTCCCGCCGATATCTGCTTCGCTCGCGGCACGTTCAACGCCCATCCCTACGTGATCGCAGCGATGGCGGAGTTCCTGCGGCGCATCGAGAGTCCTCGGATCCTCGAATGCTACGCGCATGCCGACGAGGTCTGGGATAAGCGCGCCGATGCCCTCAACGCGGCGCTGCGTACGGCTGGGCTTCCCGTGCGGGTTGCCAATCTCTCTTCGATCTGGACTGTGTACTACACCGCGCCCTCGCGCTACAACTGGATGTTCCAATATTACTTGCGGGTCGAAGGCTTGGCGCTGAGCTGGATCGGGACCGGACGTTTGATCTTCAGCTTGAACTACAGCGATGCGCAGTTCCGCGCGGTCGCCGAGCGCTTCCTTGCGGCGGCGCAGGCGATGGCGCGCGATGGTTGGTGGTGGTCCGGCCCGGACATCACCAACGAATCCATTCGCCGCGGCGTGTTGAAGGAGATGCTCGGCGTGCTCGCACGCCGAGTAACTCGTCATGCGCACGCCGCCGATCCCGTACCGGTGGAGACGCCCGTTCAGCCGCGCTTCGGCGCTGCCATGGGATCGATCAGCTCGCCGCGCAGCAAGTACAGCGGTGACTTATAGTAGAGCTTGATGTCGTGGAATGGATCGGTGACGATCTTCGCAACCCATACCAGGCCGGTCGTGAGGTCTTTCAGGTAGCAGAGTTGCCCCATCCGAAACAGCAACCCACCTGCTCCGATCACGAGCCAGACCTCGCCGATGCGCCGAATATAGTCCTCTGTCCCCCGCGGTGCAGCAACGCTGCCGAGCAGCGTCGGATCGAACGCCAGCAGCACCGGCGATAGTGCCCAGATTGTCATCAACACCACCTTGCGACGCAGGTTGTAGCCGACCTTGATCGCCTCCTTGTACTCGTGGGTCGCCTGATTGACGACGTCGTAGGTTTTCGGCTCGAAGAAGAAATGCCCGGCCTGCCGGCTCAGCATCGCCACCAGCCAACCGACGAGGGCCGCCTCCGCAGGGTGAGTAAAGAGCAGAGCGTATGCGCACAGGAAGCTGACGGCGCTCACCAGGTGCAGCGACTGGTTGATGCGGCTATGGTGATAGTAACGATGGTCGTCCAGTCGTTGCGCGTGGAGCGCCTCGAGGAAGGGTTTCATAGTCGAGCCCTCGTAGAAGTCAAGGCGACCAATTACGTGGTTCAGGTGAAGATCTCATGACAATCCGGGACGGCAGGCACCTTGCCGTTGCGAGCATCGGCCGCGATGCAAAGGGGCCAGACGCGCTGACATCGGAGCGTCATGAATGGGTCACCAGGTTGTCTTCCATTGCGTGCATGCTCGCGCTTCGTGGACAAGGCAGAGAAACAGAAGACACGTCAGCAAGAGCGGCTGCGCATCGCGGTCGTCACGGAAACCTATCCCCCGGAGATCAACGGCGTCGCCGCCACGTTGGGAGTGATGGTGCACGGCATGATCGCGCGCGGCCACAGCGTCGAAGTCATTCGACCTTCGCAGCGTTCCGATAGAAGTGGGAGCACTCGCGCGCCGCATGCCGAGGTTCTGGTGCGCGGAGTGCCTATTCCGGGTTACGGCAGCTTACGCATGGGCTTGCCCGCAACGCGGCTCCTCAAGAAGCGCTGGCGCACGCTGCGACCCGACGTGGTGCAGGTCGCCACCGAGGGGCCGCTCGGTTGGTCGGCAACACGTGCCGCACGGCAGGTCGGGGTTCCGGTCGCGAGCGAGTTTCACACCAATTTTCATGCGTACAGCAAGCATTACGGCGCCGGATGGCTGCACGGCGTGATCGCGCGTTACCTGCGCAATCTGCACAACGCGGCTGCACTCACGATGGTGCCCACGCGCGAGCTCGCGGAGTCGCTTTCGCAGAGAGGGTTCGAGCGCGTCACGGTGGTCGGCCGCGGCATAGACACGGCGTTGTTCGATCCGCGCCGGCGCAGCGCGAGCCTGCGCGAAGCTTGGGGCGTGACGGACGATGCTCCGGTTGTACTGCACGTCGGACGGCTCGCGCCAGAAAAGAACCTCGATCTGCTATTTGCTGCGTTCGATGCGATGCGCGCGCGCTGCCCGCGGGCGCGGCTGGTCGTTGTCGGCGACGGACCCGAGCGTAGCCGGCTGGCGCAACGATATCCCGGCCACTACTTCGCCGGAATGCGACGCGGCGAAGCGCTCGCCACTCACTATGCCTCGGCGGACATCTTCCTCTATCCCAGCCTCACCGAAACCTTCGGCAACGTGACGTTGGAGGCCATGGCGAGCGGATTGGCCGTCGTCGCTTTCGATTACGCCGCGGCGCGCCAGCACATCGTGCACGACGTGAGCGGCCTGCTGTCCCCGTTCGGCGATGCGGCCGCGTTCGTGCGCCACGCGGCCACGCTCGCTGACTCCTGGGAATCGATCAGCCGGCTTCGGCAGGCTGCCCGGATGGTCGCGCAGTCCGCCGATTGGAAGCGGGTGTTCGATGCCTTGGAAGATGCTCTCTTCGCAGCGCGCGAATATCGACCGGAGGGACCCGCCGCGCGTGGCCTGCGCGAATCCGGAGTCGCGACATGATCGAGAAGGTGCGCTCGGTCCTTATCTCCGACGTACACCTTGGCACCCGCGCCTGCCAGGCCGAGCGTCTGTTGAGCTTCCTGCGCCGGTACGACGCCGAGTACGTCTATCTCGTGGGCGACATCATCGACTTCTGGGCGATGAACCGCGGCATTGTCTGGTCGCCGGCGCAGAATACGGTCGTTCAGAAGATCCTGAAACGGGCGCGTCACGGCGAGAAAGTGATCCTGATTCCCGGCAATCACGACGAAGCCCTGCGCGAGTACGTCGACACCTCGTTCGGCGGTATCGAAGTCGCCATACGGGCCGTGCACAGGACCGCCAACGGTCGGCGCTATCTCGTTGTTCACGGCGACGAGTTCGATCAGGTGACGCGCTATCACCGCTGGGTCGCCAGGCTGGGCGACGTCGGCTACGAGGCCCTGTTGAGCGTCAACGCTCTGCTCTCGAGCGCCCGCCGCACGATGAGAATTCCGGGCTATTGGTCGCTCTCCGGCTACGCCAAGTCCAAGGTCAAGACTGCCGTGGACTTCATTTTCGAGTTCGAGGCCTCGGTCGTTCGCTATGCAAAACAGCATGGATTCGATGGCGTGATCTGCGGCCACGTGCACAGCGCCGCGCAGCGCATGGTCGATGGCGTCGAGTATGTGAACTGCGGAGATTGGGTCGACAGCTGCACAGGCATCGTCGAGCGCCTCGACGGACGCCTCGAGATTATTCACTGGAAAGACGTCGAGCGCGCTGCGAACCTGATTTACCTGGATTCGATTCCAGGGCGCTTGGCCGACCGTCGGTCGCGCGGCGGGCGCTAACGACAGGCTCGAAATCGACACTGATTGAACTGGGATTCAGCTTGCCCGCTGTGAGTGCACCCACTCGGCCACCGAGGCAGGCCGAGAACCTTGTCTTCACATCTGTGCAAGGAAGATCTGCCGGCCTGGATCATTCCCGCGCAGCCAGCCGGGACCATTCCGAGGAGCGCCGGGATGAGAAGCCAGGACAACGGGCGCGGCCGGCGAAGAGCGCTGTACGCAGCGATCGGCGCGTGGCTCGGCTGCATGATCATGGCATCGGCAGAAGCCATGCAGATCGGCGACGTCCAAACGGAGCCGTTTGCCAAGGTAGACGGCATCGAGCTGGTGCTGAACGGCGCTGGTCTGAGGAAGCGCTACGGCGTCAACGTTTACGTCATCGGACTCTATCTTCGCGCGCCGCAGCGCTCTTCCGAGCTTGCGCTCGCCTTGGACGGACCGAAACGGATCGCGCTCACCATGATGCGGGGCATCTCCGCGCAGTCGCTGGTCGATGCGCTCTACGAGGGGTTGCGTGATAACAGCAGCGAGCCGGAATACGAGCGCCTCAAGTCATCCGCGGACGCTCTTGCAGCCGTCATGCTGCCCCTTCAGGAGGCCCGCAAGGGAGACCTCCTTGCGCTCGACTACATTCCGGGGTGCGGCGCGCAGGTGAGCGTGAACGGGCGGAAGATCGGCTCACCGGTCCCGGGACCGGAGCTGTATCGGGCGCTGCTCAAGATTTGGCTCGGCCACAATCCGGCGGATGCAAATCTCAAGCGGCAATTGCTCGGCGTCTCTGGAGGGGCGCCGTAATAGCTCCGCAACAAGCTTCAGGTCGAATACCTGACATCAGCGATTGAGGGCTGACTGGACGCCGACCACTCGCAGCCTAGTTCGTTGGTAGTGATACAGGAGGGATCAGCGTGGAATACAAGGGTTACGCGGTAATTGCGCGAGCAAGCCAACTCCCGGCCGGCCACTATAAGGCCAGGTACGCCGTGTACGCGACAACTTCAGGCGGCGCCCATGAAGTCGTGTATCAAGGGGTGATCGCTTCACCCGACTACGACACTCCGGCCGTTGCTGAGGCGCAGGCTACGCGAGCGGCACAAGGTTGGATTGATACCCAAGCTCGCAAGCATTCGCTCCGTACGATTCGTCGCCAGCGATTCGCGGGGGTGGGGGTGGAGATTCTCACGGTAGAACCGCACACGCCTATCGGTTTCGCCTACGGTTAGAGGTTTCGCGCCCATCGTCGCGCGCACGCGCAGTTGCCTGGCGATCGTTTCCGGGTCCGCACGAGCAGTACTACGAAGTGCGTTACTGGACGCACGAATTCGACGTAACCGAGCATGCGATGCCCGCGGTTGCCTTCGGTACCCGCATGAGCAGACGCTCTAATAGGCAAAGCCAGTTAGACGATGGCCGCGTCCGTAGGACGTGGGTTTCTAATTGCCACTAAAAAATCTTGACTGGTGGTGGTTTGCAGTGGAACTCACCGGACGAGAAGAGAAGCCCAAGTCCTCTCTTCTCAATGACTTGCAGACTTCCATGGAACTCTGCGTCGAGCGGTTGCTGCGCCCCGAGCAAGAGTGCGGCTGACTTTGTGCAGGCGCGGTGCGACCAAGCCCGGGACGCTGCTCAGACACCAGATCCGATGCGCACCTTCGGTGCCGTCCTGCTCAGCACGTCCAATTGCCGAATCGTTTGGGCAAACCGCGCCACTTGCGGCCTTGCACTGCGACGTACAGAATTGACGGACTGCGAATCAATGAGCAGGCCGGTACGGGTCTCGCCGCAAAGGTTCGCACGCGCAACCCATTTCTCCTTCGAGGCCCGTGCCGGGCCCTGCTGGAGATGACGTCTGACAGCGACGTGCTGCCGATAGCAGCGCGCGCTGCATCGACGTCTTCGTTGTCGAGCAGTTCGATCTTGCCCTTCCCGATGAGGGTACCCCAACTGGAATTCCGTTCACCCGAACTCATCTTGGCGGCGGACCGGCAATGAATTTGAAGCTGCGTATCTTGTTGCTGACCAGCCTGATCTTCATCGTCTCGGCACTGGCCGCAGGCGTGGCTGCGCGCGCACTGATCGAAAGGGTCATCGCCGAATGGGGCGGGCGCTTCGCCGACCAGCAGGTGCGTTACCACAAGAGCAAGGCCCTGCAGCCGATTCTGCGGGAAGTGGCGCTCGCCAAACAGTTGGCTCGCAGCTCGGCCATCCGTGATTGGGCGGCCGATCCCGGTAACCAGGCGCTGCACCGCCGGGCAATGCGCGAGTTGGAATCCTTCCGCCAGAATTTCCAGGATCGGAGCTACTTCGTGGCCTTGGCCGCGACGGGGCAGTATTTCTATAACAATGCCAAGAATGAGTTTGCCGGACGCGAGTTCCGCTACACCCTGGATCCTGCCGTGCAAAAGGATCAACGGTTCTATACCTTGTTGCGCCAGAGCGACGAACTGCAGATCAACGTCGGACCGGATCGTGCGCTCGGCGTGACCAATGTGTGGATCAACGTGCAGATCCGCGACGAGAGCGGCAAGCGCATACTGGGCATCACCGGCACCGGCCTGAATCTGGACCGCTTCATCGGCAGCTTCGACGACGGCAACATCCCGGGGGTGAGCAGCCTGCTCGTCGACAACAGTGGCGCCATCCAGTTACACCGCAACAAGGCATTGATCGACTACGCTTCCCTGACCAAGCCGCTGGAGGAACGGAAGACGTTCTTCATGTTGCTGGATTCGCCGGGCGATCGAATCAGCATCCGCAATGCCATGGACGAGCTGCGCGGCGCGCAGCAATCCGCGGTGATGCTCCATGTGCACTTCGCGGGCAAGCCTCACCTTGCCGGCGTAACCGCCCTACCGGAAATCGGCTGGTACGAAATCACCCTGCTCGACATGAATGAGTTGCTGCCCATGAGCCGTTTCGCGGGCATTGCAGGGACCTTTCTGGCTTCGCTGCTGGCTGCCCTGGTTTGCCTGACCATCGCGCTCAATCGCCTGGTGCTCAACCCTCTGGGAGCGCTGCACGCTGCCATCGGCCGGGTGGCCGCAGGCGATACCGCTCCCGTCCAATTGCCCCAGCCCGTCAGCGGTGAAATGCGTGAGGTCATGGAGCATTTCGCCCGCATGGCCCGCAACGTTTCCGTCTCGCGCCTGGAGTTGGAAGAGAAGGTTCGCGAACGCACCGCCGCGCTAGATCAAATGACCAAAATCGATGCGTTGACCGGGGCGCTCAATCGACGCGGCATGAACGACCAGCTCGAACTGGCGCTCGTGCGTGCCCGCCGCGAGAGGCAAGGCCTGGGCATACTTTGGCTGGATGTGGACTTGTTCAAGCAGATCAATGACGCTCACGGCCATGCCGCCGGAGACGCTGCGCTGCGAGCCATTGCGCAGCTCATGCGCTTGCATATTCGCCCGTACGACCATGCCGCCCGTTGGGGAGGCGATGAGTTTCTGCTCTTGCTGACACCTATCGATGCGACTCAGCTCGATGCCATTGCCGAACGCATCTGCACGGTGGTGAGGAACCACGGGATCGATGTCGCAGGACAACGCCTCGAAAGCCTGAGCGTCAGCATCGGCGGTTACCTGCTGTCGGAGGACGACGGCCTGGATCAGCTGCTCGAACACGCCGATCGGGCCCTGTACGCTGCCAAAGCGGCGGGCCGCAACTGCTATCACCGGTCGTGCAGTGTGCAGGAGCCCCATGCATGAGGATGTGCGGCGCGTCGATGCAATTTCCATTGCGCACTCGTGACCGTCAAACCGCTGGCATTGAGGCTGCGCAAGCAGGTCGGCTCACCCCAATGAAGGTACGCATGACTCCGGATCTGGTGATCGATGCGCATACGTCGAGGATTCCGGTACTGGCTTCACGCCGGGTAGATAGAACCTGCGCGGTCTGTACCGAAGGAAAGGCCCGTTCGTGCAAGATCCGAACCACAAGCCCGCCCGCCGCTACAGGCAGCGAACGTCATCGGGAGGAACCATGAATCCACCTGCAACGCATCCATTGCAGAAAGCGGCGATTGCCGCGCTACCTCTGCTCCTAACGGGTCAGACGGCAAGTCTAGCCGCGCAAAGCTATCCCGAGCGGCCCGTTCGTTTGATTATCCCCTTGTCCGCCGGCGGCAGCGCAGACATCGTTGGCCGGCTGCTGACGCAGAAACTCAGTGAAAGAATGGGGCAGCAATTCGTCGTCGACAATCGCCCCGGTGCCGGAAGCATCATCGGCACGGAGATCGCAGCAAGGGCACCGCGGGACGGCTACACGCTGTTGCTGGCGGGAAGCTCGTTTGCCATCGCGCCCAGCCTGCGCCGCAAGCTGCCGTACGATCCGGTCAGGGACTTCACCCCGATCACCTAGGCATCCGCTTCCCCCGGCCTGCTCGTCGTGCATCCCGGTGTGCCGGTCCGCACGGTGAGCGACTTGATCGGGCTGGCACGCGCAAGGCCGGGCGCTATCAACTATGCCTCGCCCGGAAACGGCACATCGCCCCATTTTGCCGGCGCCTTGTTCAACATGATGGCGGGCGTCGAGCTCGTTCCTTACAAGGGCGCCGGTCCGGCCATACAAGGACTCATCGGTGGCCAGGTCCAGGCAAGCTTCGCAAGCATGCTCTCGGCAATTTCTCACGCGAGACAAGGTCGGCTGCGCGCTGTCGCGGTAACCGGCGCCAGGCGCTCGTCCGCGCTCCCCGAGCTTCCGACGGTAGCGGATTCCGGGGTTCCGGGCTTCGAGTCCGACTCGTGGCAGGGTTTTTTCGCGCCGGCCGGGACGCCGGTCGCGATCGTCAACCAGCTGCAGCGCGAGATAGTGGCCGTCGTGAAACTCCCGGATGTGGCAGCGCAGCTCCTCAAGGACGGCTCCGAGCCGGTGGGCAACACGCGCGATGACTTCGCGAAGCATGTAGCCGGCGAGCTCGCCAAATGGGCGCGGGTGGCGGAGAACGCCCGCATGCAGATCAACTGACGACGAGACGCCGCGCTTCGCTGAGGTTCGGTAGAGGTAATCTTTTCGCGGTTTGCGAGAAAGCGCCTGTCACCTTCGCGGCCGGTCAGAAGTTGCCGGTTGAGCAATTCATGATCCGTCCGAATCTCGCGACGGCCACAATTGGACCTGTCGGGCAACGAAATCGATGGAGCGGGAAACGAGACGTGAATTCCTGCGCCATCTCCTTGCCGGCATTGGCTTTCTTCGACTTCCGGCGCCGTCAATGTACTGAATTGTGTACTACCGGGAATAAGGCTGGCAATGTCCCCGCGGTGCGCTCATAACGCGTCTCGAAGCGCACGAACAGCGTTCGGGGATCGCCCGCCCTGCGACAGAAAACTGCCGGGCCCTTATGCGCTAAATCGATTCGACGGACGCAGAGTTAATAACCTTTGGCCGAGATTTTGCTCTGTGCCTCGGTGACGCCCCATTTAGAGGGCTGAGGGTTGTAGTAAGCGCGCCAGGGGAATCGATGTTCGTTGTTGAGGTCAATGGAAAGCCGCTATTGAGCACGCAGACGCTCGAGCGGGCAAAGCTTCTCGCTCAGTCCTACCTCCGAGGCGGAAACGTCGTCCGGATACGACCTCGGGGCGCACCGGCGAGCAGGTAGGATACGTCTACGATCCATTGGCGATCGCCTGGATAAAGGTTGGCCTTCATTAGCGCTATCGTGCGTGCGCCGTTGTGACGCTTCGCCGGAACGAGGATCCTCGCCAGCGATCGTGAACGGGCGGCAGCAGGTGAACAACGGTGTAATTGGGCCGGCTATATGCTTTGCTGTGCTTCGCCACGGCTACGCTGGTGGCTCGGCGCGGGATGGTTGGCGCTTGCGTTGCTCTCGATCTGAGTAGGCCGTCCTTGAAGTTAAGCGAGGCGCGCATGCCAACGGCACATCGGCACTTCACTGGCCCCCTTACGGGCGCGTGTAGGGAAATCCCCGACATCATTTCTCCCGCTGACGGGGAATAATCGAGCTGACGCATGCCTGGCGCATCGGACATGAAGCGGTCAGCTCTAATCCGGGAAATCGCCGATATGTTGGAGCGGGAACTCAAGGGAAATCCGCTTCCCGTCGCGAATGCCACGCTTCTCGATCGCCTTCGGTACCTGAAGGAAAAGCTCAACGGCGTGGATGAGTACGCCTTCCATCAGGTGACAGTCCTCGCGGAACGTGCGGCTGTCTATTACAGCGGCCAGGTCGAGAGCAAATATCCCGATGGACCGGATGCTCTCTTCGAGGTGATGATGGGATACGTACACTGGGTTCGGCTTCAAGCCCTGGTACGAGAAGAGCACCAGGACACCGACGAGGTGCAAGCCTGATGCGTCTCACGCTTGACCGATTTCTCGCGGCTGCCGCTGCCAAGGCAGAGAAATCCGCGCGAACATATGCCGATGTGACGCAACCCATCCTCGAGCGCGTCGGGAAGGATCTCGCCTCTTGCGAGGCCCGGACACTGAAGAAGGCGTGTATCGCCGTAATCGCTCGTGCGGGGCGAATGACTGAAATGGAGCTCTTGGCGTTGGGACCAGATGCGAGCGCACTCTTGGGGACGTTCGTGGAGTGCCGCAATGCGGGCCGCTATTCACTGGCCGAGCTGTTTGCTTTCGAACGACAGCTACGGCGAATCGGCGGCTGATGTGCTGAGCGGGTATCGCGACGAGCGACTTGTCGTGATCCAAGGGGCTAAACGCAAACGCGGCGGATTTATGTGAGAGAAGTTGTAGGGAAATTCCGGACGCAGATTGTTGGCTTGTTCCGATTTCGGGTCGGCTCGATCAGGGTGATACTGGGCTCGCCTGAACTGCGAGGTTGTGCTATGAATCCTGGGAACCACTTTACCGCCCCGTTGATCGAGCGCTCGTCTCACGTAGAAACCCAACTCCTTGCCGCGTAGCAAGCGTGCCCGAGCGGAAGCACGCCGTAGAAACGTTGTGTTAGAGCCGTTCGGTTATCTCGTAAGGGAATGCCGGATGTCATTGTATTCGCTTCCCAGCATTATGAGCGCCTATCGTACGATTGCGCTGCATTGCTATGAAGCGATCCACCCGAATCCGAGTCATCGCCAACATGCTGGAGCGGGAGCTATCGAGCGTTCCCTATTTCATGTCACGCTCGTCCCTCACCCCCAACCCCTCTCCCGGGGGGAGAGGGGAGCGTCGCGTCCGTATTGGGCTGTCGTCCAATACGGAACGATCAATAATGGCGCACCCGTCACAGGTTACGTGAGCTGGATGCGGCTTCAAGCCACGGTGCGGGGGGAGCATCCGGATACGGACGAAATGTAGAGGGATCTGTCGTGCCCAGGCTCCTTCTTGCCCGCTTGCTGGCCGAAGTCGCCGCCAACCCGGAGGAGGATCCGATCGGACTATCCTCGATCGCCCGGCGACTGATCCGGGAAGCTACGAAGCCCAAGCGATGAAGAAGGCTTGCATCGCGGTAGTTACCCGTGAGGGACGAATGACGGAGATGGAGCTGCTATCGCTCGGTCCCGACGCTTGTTCATTGCTGAAAGCGTTCGCCGAGTGGCGGTATATGAGTCGCTATCAGCCAGCCGAGCTGTCTGCTTTCGAACAACAGCTACGAGGGATGGGCGGGTGATGCGATCGGGCGGCTGTTCGTCAGAGGTCGCCCCATGCATTTTGAAGATCCGCGGCTCGATCTCGCACTATCATCAAGCGCCCCGATGCTGGTCGCGAATCATGTGTGTCTGAGCTTCTGCGCCGCGCGTCGACTATCCAGGCCCACTGCTCGGCAGTGACGGCGAGTTCCCGTGCGTGCCTCAGGTCCCCACGCGCTATCGCGGCTTCCACGGCGGCATCGACCTTCCATTCCGGACCGTACTGCAGCCGCACGGCGGCTAGAAGCGCGAACGATGCTGCGGCGAGCGCAATGGCGAAGAGTCGCATGAATTCCTCGACGGCGACAGACCGAGGAAATTGTAAACGGCAAGGCCGAACGACATCGCGAAGGTATCAGGCGAGTTCACCCGCTAATTTTCGGGCTCTCGCACTCGGCCATCGCATCCCATCCCACAGCGACCAGACCGCGATGGCGAGCAAGCGCCTGAAAGATCTCGGGATCGAGGTCCTTCAGACGCGAGTCACGGATCCTTAACCCAATCCGTTTCTCTCTAGATCTGGATTCAGAGTGTTGTCGTGCGCTGACGTATGATCGAAGGATCGTGTGCCCAGCGAGAGATCGCAGAGGAGAGTAAGCCTCCTATGGAATATGCAAAGCAGCGATGCAACCGCAGTGCGGAGATTGCAACCTATTTGCCGCTTGTGAAAAAGATCGCCGGTAGGCTCCGCGCCCGCCTGACCGCGAACGTCCATCGGAATGAATTGATTCAGGCGGGCATGATCGGCCTGAACGATGCCCTCACCCGGTTCGAAGAGCGAACCGGATCGACTTTCGAGTGTTACGCGGCCAGACGGATCGAAGGTGCAATGCTCGATTCACTCCGCTCGGACGACGCGCTTTCACGCCAAGCACGCTCGTCTGTTCGCGAAATCGGTGCGGCAGTCAAGCGACTCGAGCATCGGCTCGGGAGGGCGCCGCGCGCCAAGGAAGTCGCGAATGAGCTTGGATGGCCATGGATAGATTTCATGCCTGCATGGTCGAAGCCGGTGCTGGTAGCAAACGGTCGGCGGATGACGAGCTCGAGGACCCCGAAGATCCACCGTACTATGGGTGCGTGCGAGAAGACGAAAATCTGACGAGCGGACATTTTCACGACCCGTTGCGTGCCCTGCAACAACGGCAGCGTCACGCGATACTTTCGGCGGCGTTCGACACGTTGGAGGCGGTGGAGCGCTACGTCATGGAGTCGATCTACGATGAGCATCGCACCCTCCGCACCATCGGCGGCGACCTGGGTGTCAGCGAATCCCGGGTCTCGCAAATACACTCGGAAGTCGTGGCGAAGCTGAAGATGCGCCTGAGCGGCTCGTAGTAGCCCCCTTTCCCGGCATCTGTTCGCTCGCTATTGCTGAACGCGCTTTGCGCATTCGCTGAGAATTTGGCGCCCATTCGGTAGCCTGGTCGTCACAGAGATCGACTGTAATGGCGTGAGCGTTTCCCACTAGGCGATCTTGTGATGAAGTCCAAAGTTCTTTGTGACGGCAGCGAGACAATCGCCAAGCTGGACAGCATACAAATGAGCGCGCTCGACCACGAACGCGCACGACAGATTGCGCGGAGGGCGGAGACACTTATCTGCCTGTCTTTCGTGGCTGGTCGTGTACCGGACCTGGTCGTAGCTCGACTGAAGCGACTTCTGCGCCGCAAAATCCCCATCCACTCCACGCCGAGATGATATGGGCGCGCGAGGCCAGCCGGCTATACGTTTCGTTTACCGCGCAAGTGCGAGCATCGGGGGTGCTGCGACAGAGCCTTTACTTGCGGAACTCGTCGTAATGCATGGGACGCCTTATGGGGTAACGGGACGTAATAGTCCTGCAACACTGTTCGAGTGGAATAGCCCCTGATCGCCCCGTTTGTTAAGGCTCAGCCGGAAGCCGGGCGCAAACATTCTTCGTTCTCGCCGGCTCGAATCTTGAGGTCCTCGAGAGGCTCCGGCATCGCGATGCCAAAGCCCTGGACGTAGTCGATGCCGATTCGACGCAGCATTTCGAGCGTTTCGGCGTCCTCGACATGCTCGGCGATCGTGCGTACGCGGCCGCTCTGGGCAAGCTTCGAAACAATCCTCGCCTTCATCTGGGATTGCCTATCGGTCAACAGCGCGCCGACGATGCTGCCGTCGATTTTCACCCAATCGATCGGCAAATCCAGCAAAGCGGAAAACGACCCGGAAACCCCTCTGAAACGATCGAGAGCTACGCGGCAGCCCAGCATTCGCAATGCGTGCGCGCACGACATGACTTCGAGTCGATGCCCGACCAGGTCAGCCTCGCCGATCTCGAAGCACAGCGTATCCGCCGGCAGGTCGTGCTTTGCCAGTATCAGTCGGAGAAAGGCGAGAAAGGATTCGTCGCCTATGGAATCGCTGGAGAGATTGAGATGGAAACTCGCTGGCAGAAGCTTACCGTCGGCGCACTGTTTGCTGCACCAGCGCAGCACCCGCTCCACTACCCAACGATCGAGCTGCCGCATGAAGCCCACTTCTTGGGCGATTCGGAAAAACGCCGCGGGGTGTACCAAGCGCTGCTCCTCGTTTCTCAACCGAATGAGAACCTCATAGCAGCGCGGCGCACTGGCCGACGGCTCGATCGGCACGATAGCCTGCTGAAACAGGCAGAACGCATCGCTTTGCAATGCAGCCGTAAACCGCAACAGCGCGTCGTTGCGTGCCGCCATGTCCAGGGAAACGGACTCGCGGGCGACGACTTGGAACCGATCGGTATCCGAGGAATTGATCGAAGCGCCGCTGTCGTTTCGATCATCCTGCCCTTCCACTGCAGGTGGCTTCACACTGTCCAGACTTGCCGAGGGCGTCAACACCGCGCAAAAACCAAGTATCTGACGGTCGGCGCCAAGATGAGGGACATAGCGGGCGTCGAAAGCAAGAATCTTTCCCTTCGGGTCGCGATGCACTTGGCGAAGAAACACTTCCTCGCCTGCGAGCGCACGTTCCACCCAGCTCTTGATGCATTCGTAGGAGGCCGCGCCCAGGATCTCGTGTAGGGGACGGGAGGTGATTTGAGCAGGCGCCAGACCCAGCACGCGTTGAACCGCAACATTGTGTGCGCAGCAGATTTCCCGCGCGTCGATGTAAAAGATCAAGTGAGGGAGACTGTTCGCCAGGAGGTCGAAGAGGCCGTGCGGATCGGCCAAGCGGTTTTCACCTCCGCTTGGCAAGGTTCGCGCTCCCCCCTCTGGCTCGCCATGCCCCTCACGATCATGGGCAGCTTCGGAATCGAGATGCGTCGCCCGATGCATAAGATCCCCAAAGGCGACCCGGAAACGCTCGATGGATGGATTGATCTTCATCTTGGCCTCGTTGTGCGCATTCGTCGGATGGCAGGCCATCAACCTTCTATCCTCGCCTCAGCGCGGCTGCATCCAGATCAGGCAAACGGCCGAACACCGCCCCTTTGAGCACCGAAGTCGTCCAGTATAGTCCTGGTTCGACAGGTCGACTTCGCCAGAGGAGAGCTCGTTGTGTGCGCTTGAACCATTCCAGCAGCACGCGGACCTCACGTAAGCAATATTCCTTTGGGCGCGCGCTCATGTGGGCAGAGCAGAATCTCTGGCCTCTATCCTCACAGCTCTTGGCTACACTGACGCCGACGCGGGCGCCGTCTCCGGCATCGCGTTGACGGGGACCACAGGCAATGGCGCCGGGCAGTACTCGACCGACGGCGGGGCTATCTGGCACGCGTGGGTGCGGTGAGCCAGGCGAGCGCGCTGCTGCTCGATGCGAGCGCGAGCCTGCGTTATGTGCCCGACGCACTGAACGGCGAGGCTGGAGCAGCGGCGCCGAGCCTCAGCCTGCGCGCCTGGGACGGCACCAGCGGCACGGCCACCAACGGGGCTGCGCGCGGCACGTCCGATGTGACCGAAGGCGCGGCCAACGTGGCCCTGGACGACATCGTCGTGAGTGATGTGGACGGCGGCGAGACCATCGCCGCGACGCTGACCCTCGGCAACGCCGCGGCGGGAACGCTAGCACCGGCGCCTTCGGTGCGGCGAGCTCGACAAACGACGCCGGCACCGGCTCGGTCGCGGACCGGCGCAGGAACTGGCAGGTGTTAAGCGAAGCACTCGATACCGTCGTCGCGGAACGGAAGGCCATCCAATACGGACGCGACGCTCCCCTCTCCCCCCGGGAGAGGGGTTGGGGGTGAGGGACGAGCGTGACATGAAATAGGGAACGCTCGATAAGTATGACAACCATTCCCACGCGCCTGGCGCTCCCGTGCCTCGGAAGAATCACTCAGGAGTTGGCCGACACGGATAAGCTCCGGCCGGCGTTGTTTCCACTGTGCACTCCATTCGATCCGATCTCCGGCGGACATAGGTCCGCCGAAATAACCCTGCGCCATGTTGCATGGATGAGACTGTCACTACTGCTGCGGTACGCAACCATCGCACTCGGCGACTTCGATCGGACCGATGCCCTTGACGTCACGGGGACCCAACAGCCGTCCGGCGAAGTCGCCTCCCAGAGCGGTCCATGTGTCGCGCGACAAGGCGACGGTGCCGGGCGAGGCGAGCTCCGTCATGCGCGCAGCGATGTTGACCACGCTGCCCCAGACGTCGAACTGATACTTCTGCCGTCCCAGAACACCGCTCACGATGGGGCCGTAGTCGATCCCGACCCGTACTTGCCAGTCGTTCACGACCTCGGCAGTTGCCGCGATCATGTCGAGGCCGCAGCGCACGGCCGAGCGCAGCGGATCCGGGTTGAAGCACAACATGCCGGCGGTGGCCATGAACGAATCGCCGATGGTCTTGATCTTCTCCATCCGATGACGCTCCGTGATGCGCTCGAAGCACTCGATCAGCAATTGCAGTCGCGCGACCACGTCCTCGGCCCGGTGCCTGTCGCAGTACGCGGTGAATCCGACGATGTCGCAAAACAGCACAGCCACCCGCTCGTGACGGCGCGGAGCCACGACCCCGCTCGTCTTAAGCTCCCGCGCCGCCGCCGCCGGCAGGATCATGTTCAGCAGCCGGTCGGCCTTCTGCTGCTCCTGCAGGATCTGGGCGAGGCGCGCGGCTTCGAGCTTGCGCAGGCGATGCTTCTCCAGGCTTGCGCCGATTCGCGCGCGCAGGATCACCGGGTTGAACGGCTTGGACAGATAGTCCTCGGCGCCGAGATCGATGCACCGGACGATGCTCGCGACCTCCCCCACGCCGGAAATCACGATGACGGGGATCGCGGAAAGTCGGGGGTCGTCTTTGAGGCGGCGCAGCACCTCGATGCCATCGAGCTGCGGCATCTCGATGTCGAGCAGCACCAGATCGACGCCGCCGTGGCGCAGCCTGTCGAGCGCTTGGCGCCCGTCCGCCGCGACCTCCACGCGCCGGTGGCCCTGGTTCGCCAGCAGCTGCACGAGCAGGCCGCGGCTGAAAGGGTCGTCCTCGACCACCAGGATGCGGTCGAATCCACCACCGCTGTTGCCCGCCGCGTCGCCGCCGTCCATGCTGTCACCCGGTCATTGCCGCATGCCTGCCGCCGGTAGCGGAGCTCGCCAGCGGCGCACGCTGCGCAACATGCAGGAAGCGGCTCGCCTTCGCGACCACCACGGCGTGATCGAACGGTTTGACCAGGAAGTCGGAAGCGCCCGCGCGCATGCTCTCCACGACCACGTCTCGCTCGCTCTGGCCGGTGATCATGATCACGGGAATGCGCGCCCAGGCGGGGGCGGCTTTGAGGCGGCGCGTCAGCTCGATGCCGTCGATGTCGGGCAGGTTGATGTCCAGGAGCATGAGATTCGGCTGGCGCTGCCCCAGCGCAGCGAGCGCCTGTGCGCCCGAGGCCGCCGTCTGGACGGCGAGCCCGGCATCGTTCAAAACCTTCGTCAGCAGCTTCAATTGCAGCTCGTCGTCGTCGACCACCAGCACCAGCGGACGGACCTCCTCGGCGAGCGCACACAGGGCCACTGCGGCCTCGATCTGGGGCTGGAATTCGCGCGTGAGCGCGCCGGCCCAGTCGCGCACCGGCACAAGCGCGGCTGCGAGCTGTGCGAACTGCCGGTCGAGCTCCTCGGGCTGCACAGCCCGCGCGGCGCCCCCGGAAGCAGGGCCGGACGCCGCCGAGCTGGCCGACGTCGACTCCCCGGCGGCGGATTGATGCGGCGCGAACGAGGCGCCGCCGAGTTGCTTTCTCGCCTGTTGCAGCGCGCGCTGAGCCGCCTCGATCGACTGCCCGCCCCTGGCGGCGTAGCGTTCCAGCGATCGATCGAGCCCTGCGAGGCGGCTCGCATGGGCGAGGATCTCGGGATACGTCTCGCCCTGTCCGGACGTCAACTGCCAGATCGCATGATGCACCGCCATCGCCAGACGGTGCGTATCCTGGACAAGCGGCCAGAACAGCACGTAGTCGTCGAAGTAGTGCTTCTTGCAAAGCTCGTAGACGCGCGCGAGCTCGTCCTTGTTGCACAGGATCACGGTCTTGTGCGGAAGCACGTGAATGATGCTGCTGCGCCGGAATAGCCCGAGATAGAACCGTTCGGCCTTCTCCAGGGTATTGCCCGCCAGCACCAGCACATCCGGCCGGTGGGTTTCGAAATCCTCCACCGCGCGCTCGGGATCGGTGCTCGCGACCACGGAGCCGAACTCGCACTCGAGCAGCTCGCGGATCATGTCCGCGTCCGCCAGCACGTCGGTCACGACCAGGATAGTCGGCTCGGTGCTCACGCGCTTCTTCCGAACAGCTCCGCGCGGCGCGATTCCCAGCTCGCTACCCAGCCCGGCACCTCCGCCGCGCGCATCGGCTTGGCGATGAAATAGCCCTGCGCCATGCCGCAGCCCGCTGCGCGCAGAAAATCCCAATCGGCGCGATCCTCCACGCCTTCGGCCACGGTTTTCATCCCCAGCTCTCGCGCCATGTTGAGGCTCGCCTCGACGATCGCCCGGCGCGACGAGTCGCAATAGGCGCCGTGCACGAATCCTCGATCGATTTTGAGCTCAGCGAACGGCATGTCGCGCAACTGCGTGAGCGAAGAGTGCCCGGTACCGAAGTCGTCGATCGCCAGGCCGACGCGCTTCAGCCGCAAGCGCGTGAGGATGTCCAACGTCGTGCGCACATCGCTCATCAGACGGCTCTCGGTGACTTCGAGCACCAGCTGCGACACCGCGATTCCGGCCTTGCCGGCTTCCTCCACGATCGCCTCGGGAAATTCGAGCGGGCGCAGATTGTCCATCGAGACGTTGACGGCCACATGCAGATCGAGTCCGATGTCGCGCCACGCGCGCGCCTGGTGCAAGGCGGCGCTCAGCACGTTGCGCGACAGCGCGTCGATCAGCCCGGTTTCCTCCGCCACCGCGATGAACTGGTCGGGATACACCAGCCCGTCCTGCGGATGCTGCCAGCGTACGAGCACTTCCACGCCGCTCGCCGCGCCGTTGGCAAGCGACACCTTGGGCTGGTAGAAATTGACCAGCTCGCCGGTCTCGATCGCACGGCGCAACGCCGCCGGCTCGTAGGGCTTGGCGGGCGTTCGCGGCGCCAGGGGCGATCGCAGCAGATTGCTTTCCAGCACCTGCTGCAGGTGCTCGGGCGATACCGGCTTGTGCAGCGCGCCCAGCACGTCGAGCCGATGCGCATGCGCAAGCTTCTCGGCCGATTGCAGGATACGCTCCTCCTCGCCGCTCACCAGCACCAGCCCCCCGGTGTAGCTCAGGCGGACCAGGTGGCGCACGAACTCGACCCCGTCCATCTCGGGCATCTGCAGATCGCAGAAGACCAGCCCGACCGCCTGGGCCTCGGCTTCGAGCACGTCGAGCGCCTGCTGTGCACGTTCGCACGCCAAGACATCGACATAGCCGAGGTTCTGCAGCTGGCGCACCAGGACTTTGAGCGCGAAGGTTTCGTCGTCGACCACGAGAATTTTCATCGCCTGCTTCTCTCCATGCCCATTCAATCGAGCAGCTCGCGGGCGATCGCGTCCTCGACCTGCGCAAACATGGCTCCGAGCTGGGACAGGATCTGCATGACCTGCGCCTTGTCCCCGGCCTTGCCCGCGCTTTCGAGCTCGGCGCACAGGTCCCCGAGCGCAAGCGCCCCGACCGAGCGGGAGGACGACTTCAATTTGTGCGCGATGGCGGCGGCCTGCGGCGCATCCCCGGCCGCGGCAGCCGCGCGCAGGCCGTCCATCTGGTCCCGCGCGCCTGCGACATACTCGCTGAGAAATCCCCGTACCACGTCCCTGTCGTCTCCCACCAGACCCTCCAATACCGCGACGTCCAGCGCTGGCGCGGGCTCGCTGCCGTCGCTGCGAGCGCTGGCATCGGGCCCGAGGCGAGTCGCCGCTTGCGGGACGAGCCGCCGGCGCAAGGCCGCGCGCAGCACCCGCAGCAGGACCGGCTTGGTCAGATACTCGTCGATACCGAGCGCCATCGCTCGATTTGCTTCACCGCGCAAGGCGTTGGCGGTGAGCGCGATGATCGGCAGGCGTACGCGCCCGAGCTCCTCTCGCCGTATAGTCTCGGCCAGCGTGAAGCCGTCCATATCGGGCATATGCAGATCGGTGAGCAGCAGGGCGTAGCCGCCTTTGCGCCACAACCGCAGCGCCTCGACGCCGGTGCCGACCGTCTCGGCTGCATAACCGAGCAGCGCGAGCTGCTGCAGGATCACTTTCTGGTTGACCAGGTCGTCCTCCGCCACCAGAATGAGCCGCCCTTGCGCGCGCGCTTCGGCAATGCTGGGCGGTGCCGACTCGATGCCGTCGGCCGCGCGCTCGTCGGCCGGAGGCTGTTCGGCGTCGGGCAGGGCACGACGGGCCGCAATGGCGACGGCGCGCAGGAAGGCATCCCGGCGCAGCGCGTCGCGATCCAGGGTGACCACATCGAGCGCTTCGACGCGGCAGCGCTGGCGTTGTCCGCGCCTGAGCAACACGTGGCTCGCGTTGGAAGCGATCGGCAAGCCCTGGCGCGCGGCGGCACTGGGCTCGCTGCCGCGTTCGACATACTGGATCACGACCACGGGCGCGGCAATTTCCTCCGTGGCCTGCATGACGGCCGAGGCGTCGGTCAGGATGCGCGCGCGGGCGCCCGCGTCTTCCAGGTAAACCGCGAGGTCGTGCGCGTCGAGCTCCGGGCTTTCCAGAAGCAGACACTCCAGACCGGAAAGATCGGGTTTCGGCCGCAGCGGCTGTTCGGCCGGGGTATCGAATGGCAGCGTCACGGTGAATGCCGATCCGGCGTCGGGCGCGCTCTGCACCGCGATGTCGCCGTGCATGAGGCTCACCAGGCGCCTGCAGATTGCAAGCCCGAGCCCCGTGCCGCCGAAACGACGCGTGGTCGACAGCTCACCCTGGGTGAACGGGGTGAACAGAATCGCCACCAGCTCGCTCGACATGCCGATGCCGTTGTCGGCGATGCGGAAGTCGATTCGCAGCGGCGACTGGGTCACGACCTCCACGCGCAGCGACACGCGACCGCGCACCTGCGGGCGGCCGCCCGAGAACTTGAAGGCATTGCCCAGGAGGTTGTAGAGCACCTGGCGCAGGCGCACCTCGTCCGAGAGCACGCGCTCGGGGATGCTGGGCGAGATGAAAAGCGCGAAGTCGGCGTCATGGCGCGCGGCGATGGGCAGGAACGAGGCGCAGATCCCCTCGACCAGGTCGACCAGGGGTACCTTGACGCGCTCGATTTCCAGGCGGCCGGCCTCGATCTTGGAGAAGTCCAGGATGTCGTCGATGATGCGGAGCAGCGCAGTGGCCGAATCGCGGATCGTCCGCACGATATCGGCCTGGCGCTCGGTCAGGCGCTCGTAGTTCAGAATCTCGGCCATGCCGACGACGCCGTTCATCGGCGTGCGGATCTCGTGGCTCATCGTGGCAAGAAACGCGGACTTGGCCCGATCAGCCTGCTCGGCGTCGCGGCGCGCCTGCTCCAGATCGGCGGTGCGCTGCGTGACGCGCTGCTCCAGCTCTTCGTTGAGCCGCCGCAGTGCGGTCTCCGCTTCCTTCTGCTGGCTGATGTCGTGGCCGACAATCGACAGCGAGCGCAGCGTTCCGTCGGCCTTCCACCGCGCGACGATCGCCTGCAGCACCGGGATCTCGCGCCCGTCACAAGTAAGCAGCGCGCTTTCCCCGCTCCAGGACCCGCGTTCGATGGCGTACGGGATAGCCTCTTCGGAGAGACGCTTCGCCGCCCACGCGGGATGCGACGCGGCGATGCTCATGCCGCCGGGATCCTGGTCGGGCGCATAACCGAGCATGCGCAACCCCGCCGGGTTGCAGTAGCGCATGCGGCCGTCGGGGGCAGCGATCGCCACCAGAGCGGGGGTGGCCGCGATGATGCCGGCGAGCTGTTCCTGCTCCTGCTCGATGCGTTTTCGCTGCTCGATCTCGGCGGAGAGCTTCGCCGTGCGCTCCTGCACCAATTGTTCCAGATGCTCGTGCAGGCGCGCGCGCTCGAGCGCGACCGCGACCTGGTTGCCGACACCGTGGAGTACCGCCAGTTCGTCCATGCTGAACGGCTTCTCACCCAGCCCCGCGAGATTTATCAGACCAAGACAACGGCCTTTGCCGAGCCACAACGGCACGCTCGCGTGGCAGCGCAGGCCACCGCTGTCGCGCGTGGCCGCAGCCAGGTGTTCACACGCGATGACGTTGACCGCACCATCCAGCTCTCCCGCGAGCAGCTTGCGCCGGCAAGCGCATTCCCCGTCGAAGGCGCCTGGCCCGCTCAGCGCCGGCGGCAGACCACGTCCGCCCGCAAGGCGAAACTCGCCCTCTCCGGCGGCCAGAATCATCCAGCCCGCTTCCACGCCGGGGAGCTCGAGCGCGCCTTTGAGCGCCGCGCTTACCACATCAACCTCGCTCACGGCGCCGTTCAGGCCCTCGGCAATGCGGTTGAGTCCGCGCAGGACCCAGTTCGAGCGATCGAGCTCTGCCTCGCGCTGCGTGAGTGCGGCGTTTACGCTCACGGCCTGCTCGTAGGTCGAGATCAGGAGGTCGAGGATCTGTTGGCGCTCGGCCGTGATGATGTGTCGCCTGCCGCCCAGCTCGACCTCCAGCGCCATCTGCATGCGCTGGCTCCTGCGCAGATCGAGGTTCATGAGCAGATGAGCGATGCGCGACAACAGGTACTTCTCGTCGTAGGGCTTGCGCACGAAGTTGTCCGCGCCGCACTCCAAGCCGCGGATCACGTCGCTCGAATCGGCGAGCGAGGTGACGAGAATGACCGGGATGTGCTTCAGGCGCTCGTCGGACTTGATCGCCTTGCAGAGCTCGTAGCCGGTGAGAGTCGGCATCATCACGTCGCTGAGGACGATCGTGGGCGCACGCTCGCGTATGCGCGCCAGTGCCGCCTCTCCGTCGGGCGCGACGACGACCTTGAATCCGTGCTCCTCGAGCAGCGTCTGCAGCTGCTGTGCCTGCGTCGCACTGTCTTCGGCCACCAGGATCTCGACCGATCCGTTTCGCGTTCTCATGGCGTCCTCCAGCGCTGCGAGCGCGCGCTCATCCGTGCCGCCGCCGATCCTGCCCCCATGCGAGCGGTCGAACGCATCATTGTAGCGTCCGCCCAGCGGCCAACATGGCGGCGATCTGCTGCGTGCATGCTAGGCACCGTTCACGATTGCTCGCGCGCTCCGGAACCCATCAAGGCGACCAGCACCGGCGCGATGCCCTCGGGGGGCAGAACGTAGCGAGCGGCGCCGAGCCGGATCGCCTCGCCGGGCATGCCGTGCACTGTGGAGCTCTCCTTGTCCTGCGCGAACGTCGCGGCGCCGCAGTCCTTCATCAGTCTCAGTTCGTCGGCGCCGTCGCGCCCCATGCCGCTCAGCAGCCCGGCCACGGCGCGATGGCCGTAGACGCGCGCAACCGACGCGAACAGATGCGACACCGACGGGCACAGCGCCGCGTTGCCCGGACACGGGGTGAGCACGATCTTGCCGCCCGCGGCGACCGCCATCTGGTGCCCGTCCGGCGCGATATAGACGCGGCCGCCTGCGATCGGCTCGCCGTGGCGCGCGACCCCGACCCGCAGGCTGCACGATTGCGCCAGCCACTCGGCGAAGCCCTGCACGAAGCCGGGCGCGATGTGCTGCACGATGAGCACCGCCGCCGGGAAGCCCGCCGGGAGGGCGGCGAGAATCTCATGGAGCGCCGGCGGCCCGCCGGTCGAGGCGCCGATCGCGACCACCGGCGGACCGCCCCCCGGCTCGCGCGCGAGTGCCGGGGCCGCGCCGGGCTCGCGTCGCGGCCAGCGTCGCACGAGCTTCACCTCCGCCATCGCCTTGACCGTCTGCACCAGCTCGCGGGCGCTGCGCTCGTGGCCTTCGTGGCCCAAACCCTCGGGGCGGGGCAACGCCGCGAGCGCACCCGCCTCCAGGGCCGCAAAGGCCTGGCTCACTTCGCCGAACGCGCTGCTGCCGCTCACGATCACGATCGGGCGCGGATCGGTCTGCATGATGCGGCGCGTAGCCTCCACGCCGTCGATCTTCGGCATGTGGACATCCATGGTGATCACGTCGGGGCGCAG